>DATHLO010000132.1:0-11710 GCA_035488075.1 Steroidobacteraceae bacterium
CGCTCGGTGAGGGCGTACACGCACGCACCGGTTAGGGTGGCGAAGTCAATCATGAAGCGCGGGCGCGTGCGCGCGGCGAGTGCCAGCGTGTCTGCGAGCACCATGCGTCCCTCCGCGTCCGTGTGGATCACCTGGATGGTGACGCCGTTGGCTGCGCGGATGACATCCTGCGGTTTGTAGGCACGCGGGCCGATGCGATTCTCGGTGATCGCGAGCCAGGCGTCGGCGGCGAACGGGGCGCGCAGCTGCGCGAGCGCGATGAGCGTGGCGAGCGCCACCGCGCTGCCGGACATGTCGGTATGCATATCGAGCATCGAGCGGTGCGCCTTCAGATTCACGCCGCCAGTGTAGAACAGGATCCCCTTGCCGATCAGCGCCACGTCGGGCCGCGCGCGGCGCTGCGCGCGCGCCGGCCGGTAGCTTAAGTGCGCGATGCCCGCGCCGCCCTCAGCGTTGCCGGCGGCGACCGCAAGAAATGCGTGCGCGCCGAGACGCCGCAGTGCCCCCTCATCGAGCCAGCGCAGTGTCAGGTGATGTTGGCGCGCCAGCCGCGCGAGCGCCGTGCGGTAGCCCTGGGCGTCGAGGATGTTCGGCGGCAGCGCGGTGAGCCAGCGCACCAGATTCGTGCCTTGCGCGAGCGTGATCTCGTAACGCGGGTCAAAATCAGCGGCGTTGAGGAGTTCCACGCGGCGCACGGCGCGCTCCTCGGCGGCGCGCGCACGGAAGCTCGGCAGCGCAAACGCATGCGTGAGAGTCGCGGCCAGCAGAGCCTCGAGCGCCGCACGCGCGAAGGCGTCGGCGCCGGTGGCGATGAGGCCGACGCGCTCGGGATGATGCGCCGCGGCCTCCTTCAGCATGCGCCCCGCCAGTGACAGCCGTGCGAACGGGCTGGCGTCGCTCTTGAGGTATCCGAGTACGGCGAGCGTATGGCGGCGGTTGCCGAGCAGGGTGGTGCGCACCGTGCCGCTGCGCGCCGGCGTACGTGCATGCAGCGCTCGCCAGCGCGCACTCTGCGGCAGCTGCGCGAGGAGCGCCGGGCGCGCCGGCAGGGGTAGGATTGCGAGCACTACATCGAGGTGCTCGGCGCTGCGGCCGCGCGCATGCAGCACGGTGGGCGCACTCGAACTCGGCAGCAACGCGCCGCGAGCATCCGAAGCTTTTGGACTCACTTGCTTTACCCGCCGGTGCTCGCCATCATGCTCATTCTAACGCGACCCGGCACGACACGCGCGCGAGCACTACTGCCTGCCGTGCGCTGCACCTCGCCATGGGGTCGCCACGAATCGCGCCCGGGCAACCCATGACCGAACCGCTGAAGCTGGAAGATCTTGATCCCGTCGAAACGCGGGAATGGCTCGAATCGATCGATTCGGTGCTGAAGACGCACGGCCCGGAACGCGCGCACTTTCTGCTGGAACGGCTGATCGATTACACGCGCAGAAGCGGCGCGTATCTGCCGTTCAAGCCCAACACCGCCTACGTCAACAGCATCGCCGCGGGACGTGAGCCGGAGTACCCAGGCAACCGCGCGCTCGAACGGCGTATCGAGGCTTACATCCGCTGGAACGCGCTCGCCATGGTGCTGGCGGCCAACAAGGCCTCCTCCGAGTACGGTGGCCATCTGGCCAGCTACGCCTCCTCGGCGACGCTTTACGAGGTGGGCTTCAATCACGTCTGGCGCGCGCCCTCCGAGCAGCACCCGGGGGACATGATCTTCATCCAGGGGCATTCCTCGCCCGGCATCTACGCACGCGCCTATCTGGAGGGGCGCCTGCGCGAGGAGCAGCTGCAGCGCTTTCGCCAGGAGGCGAGCTTCCCGGGCGTGGGCCTGTCCTCCTACCCGCATCCGTGGCTCATGCCGGACTTCTGGCAGTTCCCGACGGTTTCGATGGGCCTGGGTCCGATGATGGCGATCTTCCAGGCACGCTTCACGCGTTATCTGGAGAACCGTGGCCTCGTGAGGCCCTCCGACCAGAAGGTGTGGGCGTTCCTCGGCGATGGGGAGATGGATGAGCCGGAGTCGATGGGCGCGCTCACCCTGCCGGTGCGCGAAGGCCTCGACAACCTCATTTTCGTCATCAACTGCAATCTGCAGCGGCTCGATGGCCCGGTGCGCGGCAACGGCAAGATCATCCAGGAACTCGAGTCGGCGTTTCTCGGCGCCGGTTGGAACGTCATCAAAGTGCTGTGGGGTTCGCGCTGGGACCCGCTGCTCGCGCGCGATCACAAGGGGCTGCTGCGTCGGGTCATGGAGGAGTCGGTCGACGGCGAATATCAGAACTTCAAGGCCAAGGGCGGCGCCTACACGCGCGAGCATTTCTTCGGCAAGTACCCGGAGCTGAAGGCGATGGTCGCCAACATGTCGGATGATGAGATCTGGCGTCTGAACCGCGGCGGCCACGACCCGCGCAAGGTGTTCGCCGCCTACACCGCGGCCATCGCCCACAAGGGCCAGCCTACGGTGATCCTCGCCAAGACCGTCAAGGGATTCGGCCTGGGCAAAGGCGGCGAAGGGCAGATGGTCGCGCATCAGCAGAAGAAGCTCTCGGAAGAGGACCTGCGCGTATTCCGCGACCGCTTCAACATTCCCGTGTCCGATCAGGACATCGCGAGCCTCCCGTTCCGCAAGCCCGATGAGGCTTCCGAGGAAACGCAGTATCTGAAGCAAAAGCGCGCGGCCCTCGGTGGCTATCTGCCCCGGCGCCGGCGCACCGCCCCGGCGCTGAGCATCCCGCCGCTCGAGGCCTTCGCCGCAATCCTCGAAGGCACCGGCGAGCGCGAGATCTCGACCACGATGGCCTTCGTACGGCTGCTGACCGTGCTGCTCAAGGACAAGAACATCGGCAAGAACGTGGTGCCGATCGTGCCGGACGAGGCCCGCACCTTCGGCATGGAGGGCCTGTTCCGCCAGATCGGCATCTACTCCTCGCTCGGTCAGCTGTACACGCCGCAGGACGCCGCGACCCTCATGTCCTACCGCGAGGACAAGAAGGGCCAGATGCTCGAGGAGGGCATCAACGAGGCCGGCTCGCTGTGTTCGTGGATGGCCGCCGGTACGGCCTACAGCAATCACGGCATCAACATGGTGCCGTTCTACATCTTTTATTCGATGTTCGGTTTCCAGCGGGTGGGGGACTTTATCTGGGCGGCCGGTGACATGCAGACGCGCGGCTTCCTGCTGGGCGCCACCGCGGGGCGCACGACGCTCGCGGGCGAGGGGCTGCAGCACCAGGATGGTCACAGTCAGCTGGTCGCTACGACCGTGCCGAACTGCGTCGCGTACGATCCGGCCTACGCCTACGAGCTCGCCGTGATCATTCACGACGGCCTGCGACGCATGTACGCGGAGCAGGAAGGCATCTTCTATTACATCACGGTGATGAACGAGAACTACGTGCAGCCGGCGATGCCGGCCGGCACCGCGGCGGGGATCCTGCGCGGCGGTTATCCGCTGCACCAGGGCGGCCGCGGCAAGGTGCGGGCGACGCTCCTGGGTTCCGGGACGATCCTGCGCGAGTGTCTGGCGGCGGCGAAGATTCTCGAGGATGACTATAAGATTCCCGCCGACGTGCTCTCGATCACCTCCTTCAGCGAGCTGCGCCGCGAGGCGCTCGAGTGCGAACGCTGGAACCTGCTGCATCCGGGCGAGAGCGCGCGCATTCCGTACGTGAGCGAGCTACTGAAGGAGCGCACCGGGGTGCTGATCGCCGCCACTGACTACATGCGCACCGTGCCGGATCAGATCCGCCAGTGGACGAGCGGCCGCTACGTCACGCTCGGCACCGACGGCTACGGGCGCTCGGACTCGCGCGCCGCGCTGCGGCGCTTCTTCGAGGTCGACCGCGCCCACATCGTGGTGGCCGCGCTCAAGGCCCTCGCCGATGAAGGGCAGGTCGATGCGGCCACGGTCTGCCGCGCGATCAAAAAACTGGGTGTCGATCCCGACAAGCCCGTTCCCTGGAAGGTCTGAAGTCCCCGTACGCATGAACGCGGCAGTCGGCCTCATGGAAGTGCGCGTGCCCGATCTGGGCAATTTCAAGGACGTCGCGGTCATCGACGTGCTCGTGAAGCCGGGCGACACCGTCGCCGTGGACACCCCGCTCGTAACGCTGGAATCCGACAAGGCGGCGATGGACGTGCCCTCCACGGTGGGCGGCGTCATCGAGAAGCTGCACACCGCCAAGGGCGGCACGGTGTCCACCGGCGATCTGATCGCCACGGTGAAGACCGACGGCGCTGCGGCGGCTGCGACGCCTGAAGCCCAGGGCGCGCCGGCGCCCGCGGCGCCACCGGCGAGGGCCACACCCGCATCCAACACCGCACCTGCCCCCGCAACGCCACCCCCGGCGCCGCCTGCGCCGGCAGCCCCTGTCGCACCCGCATCCACATCCGCACCAGCGGCCGCGGGCGTTGCCGCCTCGTTGCGCTCGGATCTGGCGCCGATCGATGAACCGGGGTTCTCGCGCGCGCACGCCGGTCCCTCGGTGCGCGCATTCGCGCGCGAGCTCGGCGTGGACCTGGCGCGCGTCACCGGCCGCGGCTTCAAGGGACGCATCACCCACGATGACATCAAGGCCTTCGTGAAAGGCGCACTCGCCGGCGCCCCCGCAGCGGCCGCCGCGGCGGGGGCGACGGGATTGCCGCAGATACCGGCCGTTGATTTCGCCCAGTTCGGGCCCGTCACGACGGAGCCCCTGTCGCGCATCCAGCGCATTTCCGGCCCGCGCCTGCACGCCAGCTGGGTCAACATTCCGCACGTCACGCAGTTCGACGAGGCGGACATCAGCGAGCTTGAGCAGCTGCGCGCGAGTCTCAAGGACAAAGCCCAGGCGGCGGGCGTGAAGCTCACGCCGCTCGCTTTCATCATGCGTGCGTGCGTCAAGGCGCTGCAGGAATTCCCGCGCTTCAATTCCGCACTCGATCCCACGGGCGCCAATCTCATCGTGCGCCAGTACGTGAACATGGGATTTGCGGCGGACACCCCCCAGGGTCTGGTGGTTCCGGTGGTGAAGGACGCCAACCGCAAGGACATCTACGAACTCGCGCGCCACCTCGGTGCACTCTCGGAGAAGGCGCGCGCCGGGAAGCTTCCCCCGACGGACATGCAGGGTGGCTGCTTCACGATCTCGAGCCTGGGCGGCATCGGCGGCACCGCCTTCACGCCGATCATCAACGCGCCCGAGGTGGCGATCCTCGGCGTCTCGCGCGCGAGCACGCGTGCCATCTACAAGGACGGCGGCTTCGTGCCGCACCTCATGCTGCCGCTGTCCCTGTCCTACGATCACCGGGTGATCGATGGGGCGATGGCCGCGCGCTTCACGAGTTTCCTGGCGCACACGCTCGCCGAGCCGCGCGCGCTGATCGAGGCGGTGCCGTGAGTGTGGAGCTGCTGATCCCGGACATCGGTGATTTCAGCGACGTGGCGGTAGTTGACGTGCTGGTGAAGGCCGGCGACGCGATCGAGCTGGAAAGCCCGCTCGTCACGCTCGAGACCGACAAGGCCACGATGGACGTGCCGGCCACCGCCGCAGGCAAGATCACCGAGGTGCTGCTCAAGCGGGGCGACAAGGTCTCCAAGGGCGCGCTCATTGCGCGCCTGGAACCCATGGCCGCGCCGGGTGCCACCCCCGCGCAGTCCGCAGCACCCGCGCCACCGGCGGCTGCGCCGGCTAAGAGCGCCGCTGCCCCTGCTGAGGGCGCCGGCGACACCGTGCGCATGCCGGCACCGGAGGCCCCGCGCGGTGCGCGCGCCGGCGAGAGCTTCACGCGCACGGTGCAGCTGCTCGTGCTCGGCTCCGGTCCCGGCGGTTATACCGCCGCCTTTCGGGCCGCGGACCTGGGGCTGAAGGTCACCCTGGTCGAGCGCTTTCAGCAACTCGGCGGCGTGTGTCTGAACGTCGGCTGCATTCCGTCCAAGTCACTGCTGCACGTTGCCCGCGTGATCGAGGAGGCCGATGAGATGGCCACACGCGGAGTGGCCTTCGGGGCCCCCAAGATCGATCGGACGAAGCTGCGCACCTGGAAGAATCAGGTGGTCGGTAAGCTGACCGGCGGCCTCAAGGTGCTCGCCAAGCAGCGCAAGGTGGAGGTCATCACCGGGAGCGGGCGCTTCGTGAGTCCGAACGTGCTGGAGGTCATGGGCGCGAGCGGCTCGGAGCGCATCCACTTCGAGCAGTGCATCATCGCCGCCGGCTCAGAGCCGGTGCGCCTGCCCGGCCTGCCTAAGGATGCGCGCATCCTCGATTCCACCGACGCGCTTGAACTGCCGGAATTCAGCGGCGCACTGCTGGTCGTCGGCGGCGGCATCATCGGTCTGGAGATGGCGTGCGTGTTTGACGCCCTCGGCACTCGGGTGAGCGTGGTGGAGCTCACCTCAACGCTCATGCCCGGGTGCGATCCGGACCTGGTACGCCCGCTCGAGCGCCGCATCCGCGCCCGCTATGAACAGATCCTGCTCAGCACCAAGGTCGCCGGCATCGAGGCGCAGGCCGGCGGTCTGAAGGTGAGCTTCGAAGGCGAGAAAGCCCCGGCCGCACAAAGCTTCGACCGCGTGCTGGTCGCGGTCGGCCGCGTGCCGAACGGCCGCTCGATCGGCGCCGAGCTTGCCGGCGTGCAGGTCTCGGAGCGCGGTTTTATCCCGGTCGATAAGCAGATGCGCACCAACGTGCCGCATATCTTTGCGATTGGCGACATCGCCGGGCCGCCGCTCCTCGCGCACAAGGCCATGCACGAGGGCAAGGTGGCCGCCGAAGTCGCGGCCGGTCAGAAGCGCGCCTTCGATGCGCGCGTTATCCCCTCGGTCGCGTACACGGATCCGGAAGTCGCCTGGGTGGGACTGACCGAGACCGAGGCGCGCGCCAACGGCACGCCTTTCAAGAAGGGCGCCTTTCCGTGGGTGGCGAACGGCCGCTCGCTGTCTTTGGGGCGCGAGGATGGGTTCACCAAGCTGCTGTTTGACCCGCAGAGCCACCGCGTGCTCGGCGGCGGGATCGTGGGTACCAACGCCGGGGATCTCATCAGCGAGGTCGCGCTGGCGATTGAAACGGGCTGTGACGCTGCCGACATCGGGCTCACGATTCATCCGCACCCGACGCTGAGTGAAACGATCGCCGGTGCTGCCGAGGCCTTCGAAGGCACGCTCACGGATCTGTACATTCCGAAGAGGTAATCACACGACGCTCGCGCTGCGACGGCGGCCGGCATGGCCGCTGCGGCCTGCGCGTGCGATCGAGCTCGCTCCTTGGTTGCACTTAAGCGCGGCCCGGCCGCCGGCTGCGGGAGCATGTGGCTACTCCCGAGCTTAAGCTATGCTGGGTACCGGTCCTCGCGTCGCAAAGGCCACCGCTATGTCGACATGCACCCGAGAGCTCCGCGGCCGCGTGTATCACGCGCTCAGTCTCCTCACCGCGCTGCTCGGGGCAACGCTGGGCACCGCGCAAGTGCCGACGCCCCCGGATCTTGGCGCCTGGCAGTCCTGGGTCCTGCACGGACACGAGAATCACCGCTGCCCCTGGCTTGTGCCCGGGCGTGCGGCGGATGAGGAGCGCATCTGCGCGTGGCCCTCGGCGCTCGAGCTTCAGGTCGATGCACGCGGCGGACGCTTCAATCAGCGCTGGGAAGTCTCGGCCGACAGCTGGCTGCCGCTGCCCGGCGGCACGGAGGACTGGCCCGAGAACGTGACACTCGACGGCAAGCCGGCCGCCGTGGTCGCGCACGGCGGCGCACCTGCCTTGCGCGCGAGCATCGGCGCGCACGCGATCAGCGGAACTTTCAGCTGGGCGCGCCGCCCCGAGCTGTTGCCGGTGCCCGCAAGCGTCGCCCTCATCGCCCTCACGGTAGACGGGGCGCGCGTGCCGCTGCCACAGCGCAGCAGCTCCGGAATCGTGCTCGGTGCCCAGACCGTGGCGCGTCAGGACAATCGCATCGATGTGCGCGTGTTCCGCAAGCTCGATGACGATCTGCCCGCGTTTCTGACCACGCGGATCCGCCTGGTAGTTGCCGGTGAGGCGCGTGAGCTTCGTCTGCCGCAGTTGCTGCCGCAGGGTTTCGTGCCCACCTCGGTCGACGGTCCGCTCGCGGCCCGCCTGGATCCGGACAACACGCTGCGCGTGCAGATACGCCCTGGTGATTTCGAGCTGACGGTGGTGGCGCGCGGACCCAGTCCCGTGAGCGAGGTGCGTGTGAGCGCGCGTCCGGCGCCTTGGCCTGCCGACGAAGTGTGGAGCTTTCAGGCCCAGGACCGGCTGCGCGTCGTGGCCGTCGAGGGGGTCCCCGCGGTCGATCCGGTGCAGGCGAACGTGCCGAGTAAATGGCTACAACTGCCGGCCTACCGAATGAGCTCGACAGCGGTGCTGCGTGTCAGCGAGCGCAGTCGCGGCATGTCTGCCGCGGACGCCAACAAACTGCGGCTGCATCGCACGGCGTGGCTCGATTTCTCCGGGGCCGCTTATACGATCGTCGACACGATTACCGGGGAGATGCGTCAGGGCTGGCGGCTGCAGATGAGTGCGCCGTACGCACTACAAAGCGCCCGCATGCAGTCGGGCGATCCGCTGCTCGTCACGGCGGGCTTGGGCGCAGGGTCTACCGGCATCGAGGTGCGCGACTCGACCATCGCTGTGACGGCCGTGTCGCGGCTGCCGCGCTCGGGCGGAGCACTGCCTGCGACCGGATGGCACGAGCGCCTCACCGAGGTGTCCGGGCAACTGATCGTCGGGCCGGGCTATCGGCTGCTCGCCGCGCTCGGTCCGGATGCAGCGCCGCAGGCGTGGCTCGAGCGCTGGCGGCTCCTCGATATCTTTGCCGCGCTGCTCATCGCTACCGTTGCCTGGCGCGTACTCGGCCTGCGTATCGCCGTGATCGCCCTCGGCGCCATCGCGCTCACCCATCAGGAGAGTGGCTCCGCGACCTGGCTGTGGCTGAACGTGCTCATCGCCCTGGCGCTGCTGCGGGCGGCGCCGCAAGGGCGTCTGCGCCAGTGGGCGGGCGCGTATCGGCTGATCGCGCTTGCGCTGCTGCTGCTTGCCTTCGTGCCGTTCGCGATCAGCCAGGCGCGTCTTGCCCTATATCCCCAGCTCGAGGCGCTCATGCCCGCGGAGTACGGCGCGCCGCTCGCGGTATCGATACAAACGCAGACCGGTCCAGAGCTGGAACGCAAGGCTGTGCGACCGCGGGAAATTGCCGAAAGATACAGCACCACTTCAGCGGGCATGGTCGCTGCCGCCCCCCTGCAGGAGTCCAGTGTGGTCACCGCTGCGCGCCGCGCTCCTGGCTACGAGCCCGGTGTCGCCGTTCAGGCGGGACCGGGTCTGCCGGACTGGCGCTACCACGTGTACGACTACTCCTGGAACGGACCGGTGGAAACGAGCGCGACGGCGCGCTTCCTGGTCAGTCCGCCGTGGATGACGCGGCTGTGGCGTCTGCTCGGGGTCTTACTTTCAATATTGTTGCTCTACGAGCTCACGCGCAACGATCTGTCGAAGCTGCCGCAGTGGCTGCACCGCAGCCGCATCGGCGCTCTGGGCGCGCTGCTGCTGGCGGGGAGCCTCGGACTGGGTTTCGCGCCCCCGGTTCACGCCGCCTCGACCCCAGACCCCGCGCTTCTGAGCGAACTGCAGGCGCGGCTGCTCGAGCCGCCCCAGTGCGCGCCGGACTGTGCCGACATTCTCGCCGCGAGTGTGAGCCTCGCCACCGAGCGGCTGAGCGTGATGCTGAACGTGAGTGCGCTGGATGCGGTAGGCGTCGCTTTGCCCGGAGCCGAACCGAACTGGAGCCCGGACCTGGTGCAGGTCGACGGCGCGGCCGCCGGTTGGGTGTACCGAAGCGCGCGCGGCATTCGTTACGTGCGCGTCGCGCCCGGACGGCACGTCATACGGCTGGAAGGCTCTGTGCGCGGCGTTGACGCGCTCGCTCTCACGTTTCCGCTCGCGCCGCACGTGGTCGATGTCAGTGCCCCCGGATGGGATAACGCGGGAATCACGGGACGACGCCTGATGAGTGGTGCGCTCGAGCTTGCACGTCGCCGTATCGCCCAGGAGGTGAATGCGAGCGCGCCACGGCAGGAGGAATTCCCGGCCTTTGTGAGCGTCGATCGCCTCTTTCACCTGGCCCACGACTGGAGCATCGACACGACGCTTGAGCGTATTGCGCCAAAATCCGGCGCCTTCACGCTCAGTCTGCCGCTGCTCGCCCAGGAAGCCATCAGTACCGCGGGTCTGGAAGTGACCGGTAACGCGGTCACGGTAGGTCTGGCCGTGGGCGAAGAGACTCTGCAGTTCAATTCGATTATCCCCATCAGCGACTCACTCGAGCTGATCGCGGCGAGCGACTCCACGCACAGCGAGCATTGGCGTTTCGACGTGGGGGCAACCTGGCATGTTGATTTCAGCGGCCTACCGGTAGTCGCGCCGGAGGGCAACGGCGGCGTCTGGATCTTCGAGTACTACCCCAGGCCCGGCGAGCATCTGAAGCTGGCCATCAGCCGTCCCGAGGGGACCGCCGGCGGCACCGTCGCCTTTGACCGCGTGCAGCTGGGGACGAGCGTGGGTAAACGCTCGAGCGATACGACCCTGGAGCTCAGCTATCGCAGTACCCAGGGCGGCCGGCAGGTGCTGCATCTGCCACCGCAGGCGCAGGTCACCGCCGTGCAAAGTGACGGCGCCCCGATCGGCTTACGTCCGGAGAAGGGTGAGCTGTCACTCTCGGCGCTGCCGGGTACGCACCAGTGGAGCGTCACCTGGCAGGCGCCGTCGGGCGCGGCGCTCGTGACGCGCTCGCCGGCGGTGGCGCTGTCCGCGCCGGCGAGCAACCTCCAGCTCACGCTGCGTCTGCCGCAGGACCGCTGGGTGCTCTACGCATTCGGCGCCGGCGTCGGACCCACCATCCTGTACTGGGGCGAATTGCTCCTCTTCGTGGTGATCGCCTGGCTCATCGGGCGCTCGCGTCTCACGCCGCTCGCCACCCGCGACTGGCTGCTGCTCGGTCTGGGGCTTTCCACCTTCTCCTGGTTGGTGTTCGGGCTCTTCGTCGTATTCATCGCGGTGTTTGAATGGCGCGCGCGTCGCACGGCGCCCCTTGACCCGGGCCGTTTCAACCTGCTGCAGGTGGGATTGGCGGCGCTCGGGCTGGCCGCGGTCCTGGCGGTCATCGGCGCGGTCCCCAGCGGCCTGCTTGCCCATCCGGACATGCGCATCGCCGGCTCCGGCGCCTACGGGGAACTGGCTTGGTTCATCGATCAGTCCCACGATGAGCTGCCGCGCACGGGCGTGCTGTCGGTTTCGCTGTGGTGGTACAAAATGGCCATGTTGGCGTGGGCACTGTGGCTCTCGTTTGCCCTGACGCGCTGGATCAAGTGGGCCTGGCAGGTATTTGCGCGCGACGGCCTGTGGCGCCACCGCGTTCTGATCACGGAGTCGGCGCGCCGTCCCGAGCCGCCCGCACCGCCGCCCTAGGGGCGATGCCGCAGGCAGCAGTCACCGACTAAAGACGCCGCAGCCGCTCGAGGTAGGCGAGCTCATCGGGTGCTTGCCCGCTGCGCTGCGCCTCCCACAGGGTTTCGGCGAGCGGCTCGATCATCCGATGCTCGGCTGCGTGTGCGCTCTCGCTGCGGCGGGTGAGCGCCTCGTGTACCCGAGCAATGCCTGCCGGCCGGTCGGTCGCCACCTGTTCGCGGATGGCAAGATGCAGTCCCATGTGCAGGAAGGGATTCTCG
>DATHLO010000133.1:0-2163 GCA_035488075.1 Steroidobacteraceae bacterium
GCCGCCGGGCAAGCGCATGGGTCACGCAGGGGCCATCGTCGCCGGCGGCAAGGGCACGGCGGCGGACAAGTACGCCGCCCTGGAGGCGGCGGGCGTGCACACGGTGAAATCGCCCGCGGAACTGGGCTCGGCGATGGACGCGTTACTGCGCAAGCGCCGTGCGCGCCTCACGGCGTCCAGCCGCACGCACTCCCGTCCCGCAGCGCCCGCCCGCGCCGCCAAGCGCCCGAAGAAGTCGGCGCCGGCCAAGTCGCGACCGAAGGCGGCGAGCCGTCGCGCACGCGTAGCCCCGAAGAGCCGCCGCGGCGGCCGCGGCAGGCGACGCTGAGTCTTGAAACAATAGCGCGCAGCCGCAACCCAAGCGTCCGGCAGCCGCGTGCAGAGGTGAGTGTTTGAGGATTGCGCTCGCGCAGCTGAATTTCCTGGTCGGCGACGTGCAGGGCAATGCCACGCGCGTGATCGCCACCGCGCGGCGCGCGGTTGCCGACCTGGGCGCCGATCTGGTGCTGTTCCCCGAACTCGCCCTGTCCGGGTACCCCCCCGAGGATCTGTTGTTTCACCGCGGCTTTCGCCGTCAGATCGAGGCGGGGCTCGCGCGCGTGCGCACCGAGGTCACCGATGTGGCGCTGCTGCTCGGTTTTCCGGAGTACACGGCGGCGGCCATCTACAACTCCGCGGCCCTGATCGTGGATGGAGAGATCGCCGCGATTCACCGCAAGGCCGAGCTACCCAACTACAAGGTCTTCGACGAGAAACGCTATTTCCAGCCCGGCTCCCAGCCCACCGTTAGCGATGGCGCCGGCATGCGCGCGGGACTTCTGGTGTGCGAGGACATCTGGGCGCCGCAGGCCGCGCAGATGAGCCGCGCGGCGGGGGCGCAGCTGTTGCTCGTGATCAACGCCTCACCCTACGAGATCCACAAGCAGCGCGAGCGCGAGGAGGTTGCACGCGCCCGCGTCCGCGATGTCGGACTGCCGCTCGCTTACGTGAATCTGGTTGGCGGGCAGGACGAGCTCGTCTTCGACGGCAACTCCTTCGTCATGGATGCGCAAGGCGAGCTCGTGATGCGCGCGCCCGCCTTCGAGGAGGGCATTTACGTCGCGGAATTCGCGCGCGACAGCCATGGCGCGGTGACCCCGCGGCCGGGCAACATCGTGCCGGAATCTTCGGATGAGGCGAGCACCTACAACGCACTCGTGCTCGGCGTGCGCGACTACGTACGCAAGCACGGCTTCCCGGGGGTGGTGATGGGCCTCTCGGGCGGGGTCGACTCGGCGCTCACGCTCGCGATCGCCGTGGACGCGCTCGGGCATGAGCAGGTGCAGGCCGTCATGATGCCCTCGCGCTATACCTCGGAGATGAGTCTCGCCGACGCCAAGGCCCAGGCGCAGACCCTTAAGGTGAAGTACAGCGTGCTCTCGATCGAGAACATGTTCGAGGCGACGCTCGCCACCCTCAAGGGCGAGTTCGCCGGGCGCGCCGCCGATGCCACCGAGGAGAACATCCAGTCACGCTGTCGCATGCTCCTGCTCATGGGGATCTCCAACAAGACCGGGCGCATGCTGCTGACGACCGGCAACAAGAGCGAGATGGCGGTCGGCTACGCGACGCTCTACGGGGACATGGCGGGGGGCTTCGCACCGATCAAGGACTGCAGCAAGCTGCTCGTGTATCGCCTGGCGAAGTACCGCAACTCACTCTCCTCCGTGATCCCGCGCCGCGTGATCGAGCGCGCACCCTCCGCGGAGCTGCGCCACGAACAGAAGGATTCCGATTCACTGCCCCCCTACGAGGTGCTCGACCCGATCCTGGAGGCCTTCATCGAGGAGGATCTGTCGGTGGATGAGATCGCGGCGCGCGGTTTTGACCGTGCCACTGTCGCGCGGGTTCTCGATCTGGTGAAGCGCAACGAATACAAGCGCCGCCAGGCGCCCCCGGGCGTGCGCGTCAGCCGCCGCGCCTTCGGCCGCGACTGGCGCTATCCGATCACGAGCGGCTATCGCCGCTGAAGGCGCGCCGGGGCTACCAGATCCGCCACCAGGATTTCTTCACTTCCGCCTGGGCGAGGCGCACATCGGTCGAGTAGTTGGCGGCGTACACCTCGCGGCTCTGGGCGGCGAGTTTCGGCAGATTCAGCCGATCGTACGAGGCGATGAGGATTTC
>DATHLO010000134.1:0-12669 GCA_035488075.1 Steroidobacteraceae bacterium
GCTGCTCGCGAACGTTGCGACAGTTGGCCGCCACCGTGGGACGCGTCGTCGCAAGATAAGACTCGCACCAGGGGGAGAGGAACACGAGCACGGTGGGCCGCTGTGCCTTCGCCGGTTGCAACGTGAAAGCCGCCCCATCGATTAAAGAAACCGACTGCGCGGGCAGGGCATCACCCAGGGCGAAGTGCGGCGCGTCGCCCGGCACGCGCCCGCCAGGCGCACGGGCGGCAGCCGTCTCGGTACTGAGCGCAGTTGCGGTGCGCAAGGCTGCGTCCAGCTGTGCGTCGGCCAGGTGGCCGATGTATTGAATCCGCCCGTCGCGACCGATCACGATGTGTTGCGGCGTCACCCGCAGACCGAAGGCGGCACCCAGGTGCCCATCGTCATCAAAGACGATCGGCATGCGGATACCACTGTGCTGCCGGTAGGCGCGAATCGCCTCCAGTGAGTCACCAAAACCCACATCGATCGCGATCACGGCGAGATCAGAGCCTGCGCTCTCGAAGGTGTGTTCGAGATGCGGCATCTGCTCGCGGCAGGGCGTACACCAGGTTGCCCAGAACTTCAGGTACACGGCCTTCTTGCCATACAGATCGCCCAGATCAATCGTCGCGCCGTCGATCGTCTTCAGCACCAGCCGTGGGGCGGGGGAGCCGACCAGGGTGCGCGCCACGGTTTGCGCCAGCTCCGGGCCCGAGGTTGCCGCGCCGGCCGTCGTGCCAGCCAGCAGCATCAGGGCGCACGCGGCAAGGCTGCGCACCCATCTCAGCGCGTTCATGGAGTCCCCGCGGCATTGACCGCGCGCGAGGCCGGTTTCGCTTTGTCCTTCACCATGAAGACCAGAATCTTCGCCGGTGCGGTGTGACTTGCGTTTGCGGACACCAGATGGATATCGTCGGGCCCTTCGTAAAAGGTCTCCCCCGGCCCGAGTGTCACCGCCGGGCTGCCCTTGACCTGCATGATGAGCGAGCCTTCGAGGACGTAGACGAACACCTGGGCATCGTGCCGGTGCGGCAGCGATGCCGCGCCGGGCAGATAAGCCACGCTGATCATGCGCACTTCCTTGCCGTGCGCACCGATCAGGTCGCGGCTCATCAGCTGCTTCACCGACTCTGCGCCCTCAGGCGCCGCGGCGCGCGCACCCAGTGGTCCGAGCATGAGCGGCGCGAGCAGCAGCACGATCGCGACGCACTTGCGAACCGGTGCGACGCGGCTCACGAACGCGCACGGTGGGTGAACGAGGGCACGGCGCGGCGTGAGAATTCTGCGGCAGCGCGGCTGAGATGGCGCGAACCGTGGCATGCGCATCGGGCTACTCCAGTTTCAGATAACACAGTGGCAGTGCGGTGGTGTACTTGATGGTCTCGAGCGCAAAGCTCGCACTGACATCCTGGAACTCGACCGCCCCGATCAGGCGCTTGTAGACCACGTCGTACGCATCGATGTCCGGCACCACGATGCGGATGAGGTAGTCCACATCCCCGCTCATGCGATGGATCTCGGTCACCTCGGGGATGTCGCGCACCGCGCGCACGAATTTCTGGAACCACGCCTCGCTGTGATTGCCGGTCTTGAGCGTCACGAACACCGTGGTGCCGACGTTGAGCGCGTGCGCGTCCAGCAGCGCGACCGTCTGGCGAATGATCCCCTCCTGCTGCAGCCTCTGAATGCGCCGCCAGCAGGGCGTCTTAGAGAGCCCCACCCGATCGGCGATCTCGGCGGCGGTGAGCTCGCCGTTGCCCTGTAACAGGTCCAGGATTTTGGCATCGAGCTTATCCATGCAACACCGTTTCTCGTAATGCCTATATCTCGCAACATTGTTGCGTAACTGGCCGGTATTCGCCATCGGTTCGCAACCGCGTACCGCCGCGGCGGGGCTAGGATGCCCCTTATGGACCTCATCCGGCCCTTCACCGCACACCCCGCGTCCGTCGGTGAGAGCTACCTGCAGCATCTCGGCCGCGCGGCCTGCTTTGGCACCCGCATGATGTTCGCCGGCTTTGCCTGCCTGGTCCACGGGGT
This sequence comes from Steroidobacteraceae bacterium, assembly GCA_035488075.1. GTDB lineage: Bacteria > Pseudomonadota > Gammaproteobacteria > Steroidobacterales > Steroidobacteraceae > 13-2-20CM-66-19. The sequence goes on from DATHLO010000134.1 coordinate 2,023, forward strand.
GCTGCCGTTTGTGTTCGTGCGCACCGGCAGCCGGGCGATCAGCGAGCTCAATGACCGCATGGTGGCGAACCGCAGGGTCGTGACCCTCACGACGCCCCCCCTCACGGGCGACAACCGCCTGCCTCTGTAGCCCGTGCGCTCGCTTTATCGGGCATGCGCTCCCGGCTGGCTCTGGGCGCGGCGGGCGGTGCCCGGCGTGCTCGTGGCGATCGCCCTCGCGGTCCTGGCACGCGCCATGGCCCAGCAGCTGGCGCAGGGCAACATCGGCCTGCCGAAATTCCCCCTGAGTCCGGTCATGTGCGCGGTGCTGCTCGGCATGCTCTGGCGCAACAGCATCGGGGTGCCCGCCTGGGCGAGCGCCGGGCTGAACTGGACCATGCACCGCTTGCTGCGCGTGGGGATCGCGCTCGTCGGGCTGCGCCTGACCCTCGGGGGTGCGACCACGATTGCCGCGACCGCGCTGCCGGTGGCGCTCATCTGTCTGAGCGTCGCGCTCGCCGCCGGCATCCTCATCGCGCGTGCGCTCAGTGTGCCGCGGCGGCTCGGGTACCTGCTCGCGATCGGCACGGCGGTGTGCGGCTGCACGGCGGTGGTGGCGATGTCACCGGTGATCCGCGCACGCCACGCCGAGACCGCCTTCGCCGTCACCTGCGTGGTGCTGTTTGGCTGCATCGCGATGCTGCTGTATCCGTGGGTGGCCGGACACTTCTTCGCCAGCTCGCCCGTTCATGCGGGCGTCTTTCTTGGCACCGCGATCCACGATACCTCGCAGGTGATCGGTGCGGCGCTCATCTATTCCCAGCAGGCCGCCGCGCCCCAAGCGCTCGCGGCCGCGAGTGTCGCCAAGCTGCTGCGCAACCTCTCGATCGCCGTGCTGATCCCGGTGGCCGCGTGGCTCACACACCGCCACGAGGCGCGCCGCGCACCGGATGAGGCGCCGCCGCCGGCGACGGCGACGCTGGTACGCACCCCGCTCGTGCCGTTGTTCGTGCTGGCGTTCATCGGCTTTATCGTGTTGCGCACCGCGGGCGATGCGCTGTTGCACACGCCCGCCTGGACAGCGCTCGTCAACACCGGCTACACCGCTTCGGATCTGTTCCTCACCTGCGGCATGACGGCCGTGGGCCTTTCGGTATCTTTCACCGACATGTGGCGCATCGGCTGGCGGCCCCTGGCCGCCGGCTTCGTGCTCGCCACCCTGGTCGGTGGCTGCAGCCTGCTCTTGAATCTCGCCATGCTGCACTGGCTCGGCTGAGGCCTCGGGGCGCGCGCCGCACCCGCGCGCACGCTACACTGCGGCAAAAGACGCCGGCGTCCCCTGCGGGCGCTCGTGGGAGGCAAACAGCAATGGCGCGCGCTCGGTCCCGGGTTTCACGTCGTGCCGCGGAAGCGGCGGTGCGTACGCTCTTGAGCTGGGCGGGCGAGGATCCGCGCCGCGAGGGGCTGCAGGACACTCCGCAGCGCGTGGTAGACGCCTACCGCGACTGGTTCTCCGGCTACGACATCGACCCGGCCGCCTATTTGCGCCGCACGTTCGAGGAGGTCGGCGGCTACGATGAGCTGATCGTGCTGCGCGACATCTCGTTTGAATCGCACTGCGAACACCACATGGCGCCGATCATCGGGCGCGTGCACGTCGGCTACCTGCCGGCCGACAAGGTCGTGGGTATCAGCAAGCTCGCGCGCGTCGTGGACGGCTACGCGCGGCGCTTTCAGGTGCAGGAGAAGCTCACCGCGCAGATCGCCAACTGCATCACCGAGGTGCTCAAGCCGCGTGGCGTGGGTGTTGTGGTGTCGGCCGTGCACGAGTGCATGACCACCCGCGGCGTCCACAAGCGCGGCGTCTCCATGGTCACGAGCCGCATGACCGGGGTGTTCCGCAGCGATGCCCGCACCCGCGCCGAGTTCCTGCGCTTCATCGACATGACCGGCAGCCGCGAACCTTAAGGCGGCCGCTTCAGGCGATCAGCGCCGCCTCGCTGCGCGAGGCGCGTTTGCGGTCGGTATCCTTGAGGAAGCGCTTGCGGATGCGGATCGAGGTTGGCGTGACTTCCACGAGCTCGTCGTCGGCGATGAACTCGACCGCGTACTCGAGCGTCAGCTGGATGGGCGGCGTCAGCAGGATCGCATCGTCCTTGCCGGCGGCGCGGATGTTGGTGAGCTTCTTGGTCTTGATCGGGTTCACTACCAGATCGTTGTCGCGGCTGTGGATGCCGATGATCATGCCTTCGTAGAGTTTCTCGCCCGGACTCACAAACAGGCGGCCGCGTTCCTGCAGATTGAAGAGGGCGTAGCCCACCGCCTCGCCGTTTTCGTTGCTCACCAGCACGCCGTTGTGACGGTCGGGGATCTCACCTTTCACCGGCGCAAAGCCGTCGAAGATGTGGCTGATGAGCCCGGTGCCGCGCGTGAGGGTCATGAACTCGCCCTGAAAGCCGATGAGCCCGCGCGCCGGCACCCGGTACTCCAGGCGCGCGCGGCCGTTGCCATCCACGCTCATATCACTCAGCTCGGCGCGGCGGCTGCCGAGGGCCTCCATGACGGCCCCCTGATGGGTGTCTTCGATGTCGACGGTGAGCGCCTCGTACGGCTCATGCACCTCGCCGTCGATGATCTTGGTCAGCACCTGCGGGCGCGACACGGCGAGCTCGTAGCCTTCGCGACGCATGTTTTCGATGAGGATGGTCAGATGCAGCTCACCGCGCCCGGAGACGCGCATCACGTCCGGCTCCTCCGTATCTTCCACCCGCAGCGCCACGTTGCTCTGCAGCTCGCGGTAGAGGCGCTCGCGGATCTGCCGGCTGGTCACGAACTTGCCCTCGCGGCCGGCGAGGGGGGAGTTGTTCACCTGGAAATTCATCGCAAGCGTCGGCTCATCGACGCTGATCGGCGGCAGACCGTGAGGGTGTTGCGGATCGCACACCGTGAGTCCGATGTTCACCGCCTCGATGCCGGTAACCGCGACGATGTCTCCGGCGCTCGCCTCCTCGACCGGGTTGCGTTGCAGGCCGGTGAAGGCGAGCACCTGGCCGATCTTGGCGACGCCGCGGTCCTCATCGCCGTAGCGCAGGGCGACGATTTCCCCGGGGTGCACGACGCCGCGGCGGATGCGCCCGATGCCGATGCGCCCGACGTAGGAGTTGTAGTCCAGGGTGGAGATCTGCAGCTGCAGCGGCAGGTCGGCTTGCGCGGCCGGCGGCGGTACGTGCGTGAGAATCGCTTCGAACAGCGCCGACATGTCCGGACGGCGCTCGGTGTAATCGGTAGTGGCCCAGCCCTGCAGTGCCGAGGCGTAGATGACGGGAAAGTCCAGCTGCGCATCGCTCGCGCCGAGCTTGTCGAACAGGTCGAAGGTCTGGTCGATCACCCACGCCGGGCGGCTGCCCGGACGGTCGATCTTGTTCACCACCACGATCGCCTTGAGTCCGAGCGCCAGCGCCTTGCGCGTGACGAAGCGCGTCTGCGGCATCGGGCCTTCGACCGCGTCCACCAGGAGCAGAACGCCGTCGACCATGGACAGCACCCGCTCGACCTCGCCGCCAAAGTCGGCGTGCCCGGGCGTGTCGACGATGTTAATGCGCGTGCCGCCGTACTCGATGGCGCAGTTCTTGGCGAGGATCGTGATGCCGCGCTCACGCTCGATGTCGTTCGAATCCATGATGCGCTCGCCGAGGCGCTCGTGCGCGGCGAAGGTCCCGGACTGCTTGAGCAGGCAGTCGACGAGCGTCGTCTTGCCATGGTCGACGTGCGCGATGATGGCGATGTTGCGAATCGGACGTTGCATGGTGGTTGTGCGGCCGTCGGGGCCGTGTTCCTGGGCGGACCTTAAGGCCCGCCGCCCGTTCAGGGCGTGTCCAAAAAAGGGCTGCGCAGCCTACCAGATTCGCGCCGCAACCGCCCGGTTTTACGTCCGGTGGGGGTACGCCGACCCCTAAACGTGAGGGGCGCCGATGCGCAGCGCCGCGGTGGCATGGCGCACCTCGATCAGAAAGGCGACGAAGGCGGCGCTCAGCACCAGCATCGCGGCCACGAACAGCAGTGCAATCACCGCGCCGAGGTCGAAGCCGAGGAACGCCTTGGCGAAGAGCGTCATCACCACCAGCGCGATCAGCAGCGCGGAGATCGTGCACAGCGAGATCGCCAGATTGATGTAGCGCGCGCGCCGCGCCAGGATCAGAAGATCGGCGTGCAGCTGCCCGGTGCTGCCGGGGTGGGCCAGGAGTTTCGCCTCAAGCGTGCGGGCGCGATCCACGACGCGGGCCAGGCGGTTCGTCAGCACCCCCAGCATGGCGGCCACCCCGGAGAGCAGGAACACCGGGGCGACCGAGGACTGCACCAGGCGCGCAATGTCGATGGCTTCGTTCGGCATGGTGGTGATGCTCTAAAGCTGCCGTGGCGGCGCGGCGGGTTTTGTATCACAAACTGGCCGCCGGGTGAGGCCGGGGCGCCCGCGCCATGTTGCGCGCCCTACGCCTCTTGTTGTACGATCGTTCAACAACGGACACCCCTCCGGAAGTGCCATGAAAACCGCCCATCTGCACCGTGTCGAAGCCTCCCTGTCGGCCGATCAGGACAATCTGAGCCTGCCGGCGTGGATATACCGGGACGCGGAATTCTTCGAGCGTGAAAAGCAGGCGATCTTCCGCAACAGCTGGCAGGTTGTTTGCCACTTGAGCGACATCCCGCAGCCGGGTGACTTTCACACCTTCGAGTTCTTGGGCGAGTCGGTGGTCGTGATCCGCGCCGAGGATGGCGGCGTGCGTGCCTTTCACAACGTCTGCCGCCATCGCGCCGCGCGGCTGCTGGACGGGCCGAAGGGTCACTGTGGCAAGCGCATCACCTGTCCGTACCACGCCTGGACCTATGGCATCGACGGGCGCCTGCTCGCCGTACCCAACCGCGAGAGCTTCAAGGGCATGGACACCGCGCGCCACGGTCTGGCGCCGCTTGAGCACGAGCTCTTCCTCGGTTTCATTTTCGTGCGCTTCGCGCCCGGACTGCCAAGCGTGCGCGACATGACGGCCCCGTACGCGCATGAGCTGAAGCCCTATCGGTTCGAAGAGCTGGTGCCGATGGGGCGCGTGACGATGCGCCCGCGGCCGGTGAACTGGAAGAACGTCGCCGATAACTTCTCCGACGGCATGCATATCAACGTGGCACATCCGGGACTCACGCGTCTGTTCGGCAAGGGCTACGGCATCGAGGCGCGTCCCTGGATCGACAAGATGTGGGGTACGCTGCGCGATACGCCCTCGTCCAATTGGGCCGAGCGGGCGTATCAGCACTTCCTGCCGAAGGTGGAGCACCTGCCGCCCGAGCGGCAGCGGTTGTGGACGTACTTTAAGCTGTGGCCGAATGTGGCGTTCGACATCTATCCGGATCAGGTCGATTTCATGCAGTTCATACCCGTCTCGCCCACCGAGACCATGGTCCGCGAGATTGCTTACGTGCATGCGGATACGCGCCGCGAAATGCGCGCCGTTCGCTACCTCAACTGGCGCATCAACCGCCGCGTCAGCGCCGAGGACAAGGCGCTGATCGAGCGCGTGCAGGCGGGCATGGCTTCCAGCAGCTACGCCTCCGGTCCTCTGAGCGAAGGGGAGGTGTGCCTGCGCAGCTTCGCCCGGCGCATGCGCGGACTCATCCCCGAGAGTGCACTGCCGCAACCGCCGCCACGAGGCTGGAGTCATGGCTGAGGGCGGCGCTGGCCGCTGCGACGCGCTGATCATCGGGGGCGGTCACAACGGGCTCGTGTGCGCCGCCTATCTGGCCGCCACCGGGCTCAAGGTGACCGTGCTCGAGCGGCGCGGCGTCGTCGGCGGCGCGGCCGTAACCGAGGAGTTCTACCCGGGATTTCGCAACTCGGTCGCCGCTTACACCGTTTCGCTCCTGAACCCGAAGGTCATCCGTGACCTCGACCTGCCGGGCCACGGTCTGAGGGTGGTGGAGCGTCGTGCCGCCAACTTTCTGCCCACCGCGGACGGCAGCTACCTGCTCACCGGCGAGGGGCGCACGGCCACACAGGTGGCGCGCTTCTCGGCACGTGATGCGGCGCGTCTGCCGGAGTACGGCGAACGCCTCGAGGCGATCGCGGACGTACTGCGCGATCTGGTGCTGACGACGCCCCCGAACGCGCTCGAGGGCAGCTGGCGCACGGTCTTGCCCGAGCTGGTACGCGCTGCCAAGGTGGGCGGACGGCTGCGCAAGCTCGACATGAGTCTGCGCCGCGAGTTGCTGGCACTGTTCTCCATGTCCGCCGGGGACTATCTCGATAACTGGTTCGAGAGCGACCCGATCAAGGCGGTGTACGGCTTCGACGGCATCGTCGGCAACTACGCGAGCCCCTACACGCCCGGCTCCGCTTATGTGCTGCTGCACCACGTGTTCGGCGAGGTGAATGGCAAGCGCGGCGCCTGGGGCCATGCCATCGGCGGCATGGGGGCCATCACGCAGGCGATGGCAAAGGCGGCCGCCGCGCGCGGTGTCGTGATCCGCGTCGGCACCGCGGTGCGCGAGGTGCTGGTCGAGGGCGAGCGCGCGGTGGGCGTCGTCACCGAGTCGGGCGAGACGCTGCGCGCCGCCGCCGTCATCTCCAACCTCAATCCGCGCCTGCTGTATCTGAACATGTTCGCGCCCGGCACACTGCCGACGGAGTTTCGCGAGCACATGAGTCACTGGCGCTGTGGCTCGGGCACCTTCCGCATGAACGTGGCGCTGAAGGAACTGCCGGATTTCACCTGTCTGCCGGGCAAGAGCGCCGCGGATCATCACACCGCGGGCATCATCATCGCCCCGACGCTCAAGTACATGGAGCGCGCCTACTTTGATGCCCGTGAACAGGGCTGGTCGCGCCAGCCGATCGTCGAGCTCGTCATTCCCTCGACCCTCGATGACTCGCTCGCCCCACCCGGGCAGCACGTGGCGAGTCTTTTCTGCCAGCACGTCGCCCCGACGCTGCCGAACGGGGCCTCCTGGGATGAGCACCGCGAGACGGTGGCCGACCTCATGATCGACACCGTCAACGCGCACGCGCCGAACTTCAAGGCGGCCGTCCTCGCCCGACAGATCAACAGCCCGCTCGACCTCGAGCGCACCTTCGGCCTCGTGGGCGGGGATATCATGCACGGGCACTTAAGTCTCGATCAGCTGTTCTCCGCGCGCCCCATGCTCGGCTACGGCAACTACCGCGGTCCGCTCGCAGGCCTGTACATGTGTGGCGCCGGCACGCACCCCGGTGGCGGTGTCACCGGCGCGCCCGGCCACAACGCGGCGCGCGAGATCATCGATGACTTTCGGCGCGGGCGACTGCGACGGGTGGCATGAGAACCCCGGCGCCGGCGGGCTGCGGAGAGCGCACATGTCGGTGAGGCCGGCCGAAAAATCGCTCACGACGACCAAGCCGCGCTTCGTGCGCCAGCTGCCCGAGCAGCGCCGTCAGGCGCTGATCGCCGCCACCATCGAGTGTCTGAAGCGCTACGGCCACGATGGACTCTCGATCCGCACCATCAGCGCGCAGGCGGGGGTGTCGGTGGGACTCATCAACCATCACTTCCCCAATAAGGATGAGCTGATTGCCGCCGCCTACCGGCACTTCAACAGCGAGCTGGTCGCAGGCTTCACCGCCGCCGTCGAGCGCGCCCCCAAATCCCCGCGCGCGCGCCTGCGCGCCTTCCTCGAGGCCTCCTTCTCCGCGCCGAATCTTGATCAGGACGTGCTCGCCGTGTGGGTGGTGTTCTGGGGCATGTACCGGCATTCGCGCCTGATCCAGCGCGTGCAGCGGGAAACCTACCAGGGCTACGTGCAACTGCTGCGCGGCATGCTCACGGACCTGCTCAAGGAGCAGCGCCCGCAATCGCGCGTCGACCTGCGCCTCGCGGCCATCGGCCTGACCGCGCTCCTGGACGGACTGTGGCTGCAGTGGTGTCTGGAACCCGGCACCTTCCGGCCGGCCGAAGGGGTGGCGCTGTGCGAGACTTGGGTCGACAATCTGTGCCGCCGCGCTGATAGATCGGCACTGGAATAACTGGTAATCACCCCCAGATCGGGAGGTGGTTTCTCCCGCAAGGGGACGTGGTTGGCGAGCCCAGGGCGAGCGCAGATCGTGATTGTCGGCTGCGGATTCGGCGGCCTGTTCGCCGCCAAGTCCCTGCGCCGCACGCCCGCGGATGTACTGGTTATCGACCGCAACAACTACCATTTGTTTCAGCCGCTGCTCTACCAGGTGGCCTGCGCGGCACTCGCGCCGGCGGACATCGCCCAGCCGATCCGCACCATCCTGCGCGATCAGCACAACGCCCGCGTGATGCTGGCGGATGTCGAGGGCGTCGATCTTGAGGGGCGGTGCGTACTCGCCGCCGGCCGCCGCGTACCCTACGACTATCTCATCCTCGCCCCCGGCGCGGTGGATAACTATTTCGGCCACGAGCGCTGGCGCGACCTCGCCCCGGGAATGAAGAACGTGGAAGAGGCCACCCTCATCCGCTCGCGCTTGTTGCGCTCGTTCGAGCGCGCGGAGCTCGAGACCGACCCCGAAGAGCGTGCCGCGTTGCTGACCTTCGTGATCGTCGGCGGCGGCCCGACGGGGGTGGAACTTGCCGGTGCCATCAAAGAGCTCGCGGTCGATGTCATCCCGCGCGACTACCGCGTCGCCGATACGCGCCGCGCGCGCGTGCTGCTCATCGAGGCGGGCGAGCGTGTGCTGCTCGGCATGCACGCGGATTCCTCGGCGCGCGCGCTGCGGCAGCTGCACGAGCTCGGCGTCGAAGTGCGTCTCGGGCAACCGGTGACGCAGGTACTGCCCGACGGGGTGGAAGTGGGCGGCGAGTTCCTCAGAAGTTACAACGTCATCTGGGCGGCCGGCGTGCAGGGCGCGCCGCTCACGGCCGCCCTGGGCGCGCCGATGGGCTCGGGCCGGCGAGTGGCGGTGGCGGCTGACTGCTCACTTCCCGGGCACCCGGAGGTGTTCATCATCGGCGACGCGGCCGCCCTCACCGACACGCGCGGGCGCCAGGTGCCGGGGGTGTCGCAGGGGGCGCTGCAGATGGGCCGCTACGTCGCAGAGCTCATCGACGCGGAAGTGCGCGGGCGGGCGGGCGCGCGTGCGCGCGGCTTTCGCTACCGCGACTACGGCTCCATGGCGACCGTGGGCAAGTCGCGCGCGGTGGTGGAGATCGGCCGGCTGCACTTTGGCGGCCTGCTCGCCTGGTTCGCGTGGATGGCGCTGCACATCACCGTGCTCATCGGCTTCCGCAACCGCCTGGCGGTGCTGTTCTCGTGGATCTACAGTTACGTGTTTTTCCGTCGCGGCTCGCGGCTGATCACGCGCGCCGCGGCGGCCTCTGAGCAGGCCCGGCGCTGATGGCCACTCCGGTTCACCCGCCGCGTCAGGCCCCGATCTTCAACCCGATGCAGGATCCGACCACGCTGCGCGCCTTCTTTGGCGTGTTCCGCTACAGCCGCCGCGCGCTGGAGCTGGTGTGGAGCACCAACAAACTGCTGACACTCGCGCTGGCCGGTTGCACACTTGCCGGCGGCATTCTGCCGGCCGCGGTTGCCTACGTCGGTTCGCTGATCGTTGATGCGGTCGTGGCGGCCATCCGCGGCGGCGGTGACCCGCGCCACGCACTCGAACTGGTACTGCTCGAAGGCGTGCTGGTGGGCGCCATCTCCGCGGTGCAGCGCGGCATCCAGCTGTGCCAGTCGCTGCTGCGTGCGCAGCTCGGTCAGCGCGTCAACGTCATGATCCTGGAGAAGGCGCTCACCCTCGAGTTGCAGCACTTCGAGGATTCGGAGTTCTACGACAAGCTCACGCGTGCGCGGCGCGAGGCCTCCACGCGGCCCTTGAGCCTGGTGATACGCACGTTCTTTCTGGGGCAGAACGGCATCTCACTCATCAGCTACGGCGCACTGCTCGCGCATTTCTCCCCCTGGGCGGTCGTGGTGCTGTTGGCGGCGGGGCTACCGGCCTTCATCGCCGAGGCCAAGTTCTCCGGGGATGCCTTTCGGCTGTTTCGCTGGCGCTCGCCCGAGACGCGCATGCAGATCTACCTGGAAACCGTTCTCGCGCGTGAAGATCATGTCAAGGAAGTCAAGCTCTTTGGTCTGGGCGCGAGGCTGCTCGATCGCTACCGGAGGATCTTCGAGCGTCTGTATGCGGAGGACCGCGAGCTCACCATCCGGCGCGATGTGTGGGGATTTGCCCTGGGCCTCATCGGCTCCCTCGCGCTCTACGGTGCTTACGCCTGGATTGCGGTGAGCACGGTGCGCCAACTGATCACCGTCGGCCAGATGACCATGTACGTCGCGCTCTTTCGTCAGGGTCAATCCACGGTCACGGCGATTCTTACGGCGATCGGCGGGATGTACGAGGACAACCTGTACCTGTCCACACTCTACGAATACCTGGAGACCGAAGTGTTGCAGCCGAGTGGCACTTCGCTGCATGGACCGCACCCGGAGGATGGCATTCGCTTCGAGGATGTCAGTTTCACCTATCCGGAGGCCACCGAGCCGGCGCTGCAGAACATTACGCTGCACCTCGTGCCGGGCACGAGTGTCGCGCTCGTCGGCGAGAACGGCTCCGGCAAGACGACGCTGATCAAGCTTCTCACGCGGCTCTACGCTCCCACCTCCGGCCGCATCCTGCTC
>DATHLO010000135.1:0-4421 GCA_035488075.1 Steroidobacteraceae bacterium
GTACGCGCTGTCGATCGCCGACAAGTACGTGCGCTGCGGTGAATCCAAGCGCGCGCTCGTCATCGGCGCGGAGACGCTCTCGCGCATCACGGACTGGAATGATCGCGGCACCGCGGTGCTGTTTGCCGATGGCGCGGGCGCCGTGGTGCTCGAGCCGAGCGAGGCGCCCGGCGTGCTCTCGACGCACCTGCACGCGGACGGGCGCTACCACGAGATGCTCTACTGCGCCAGCGGCGTGTCCAAGGGTTTTGCGCCCCAGCTCGCCATCATCATGGCCGGCAAGGAGGTCTTCAAGATCGCCGTCACCAAACTCGGTGCCGTCGTGGATGAAACCCTCGCCGCCAACGGACTGGAACGCTCGGCGATCGACTGGCTGGTCCCGCACCAGGCCAACATCCGCATCGTGCAGGCCACCGCCTCCAAGCTCGACCTGCCGCTCGAGCGCGTGATCGTCACCGTGCAGGACCACGGCAATACCTCGGCGGCCTCAGTGCCCCTGGCGCTGGATGTCGGGGTGCGCGACGGGCGCATCAAACGCGGCGAGCTGCTGCTGCTGGAGGCCTTCGGCGGCGGCTTTACCTGGGGTTCGGCGCTCGTGCGCTACTGAAGTTTTCTTCGGCCGCCCCAAAAGAAAACGCCGCGCAGCTGCGCGGCGTTTTGCTTATCGACGAGGCTTCGTCGATTACTTGGAGACCGAACGCTTGAACATGCGGTCGATCTTCTCGTTCGTCGCATCGCAACACGACTGACTGGCATGGGCCGCAGCCAACGCCTGGTTCGCAGTGCTTTGGGCACCGCTGGCAGCTTGTCCGGCGGAAGCCGCAGCGCTGTTGGCTGAGTCAGCTGCGCTCTTGGCAGAAGCCGCATCACCCTGCACCTTCGCCACCTGAGCCTTCAGATCGTCAATCTGGGCCTGAATGGGCTTCAGATCCGTACAGCCTGCCAGTCCAACTACCACCGCCACGGCAGCCGCTGCCGTCACAACGCTCGCGCACTTCATAATCGTCCCCTTTGGGTTGTTGATTCGGGAGTCCTGAATAACCGAAGCGATGCCGGTAGGCAAGTTCCACTGGCGTTCGCCACCGGCCACTGCACCAAATTTACCGCGGGAATGCAACTCCAAACACGTAACTTGTCTTCGCTCCGCGACACATTGCAACAGGGTTGCAGTTGGTGCGCATCAGTACTTGCCGCAGTGCGTCGCAGGTGAGGGGGTGCGCTTGCGCGGCGAGAGTTATTTTTGCGAAGAAGCAATGAGGAATTCTTGCCGATTCATGCAGGGATAAGCGCAGGTTGTTGGGTGTTGCACGAAGCGGGTGCGCGAGCGGGAGCGAGAGCGCGGCGAGAGTTATTTTTGCGAAACGGGGGCGGGAATTTCTCCAGGATCTGGCGGCACGAGAAGGGTGTTCTGAGCGGCGGTGTTGCACGAAGCGTACGCCGCAGCGTGAGCGTAGGTGTACGGGCTTTCAGGACGCGCTTGCCGCCGCGATCAATCTGGATATAATTACAGTTACTGTATATATAAACAGGGTACTCCCATGTCGGATCTCACCCCGCGCCAGACCCAGATCCTGCGGCTCATCCAGCGCTTCATCGGCGACACCGGCATGCCTCCGACCCGGGCCGAGATCGCCCGTGAGCTCGGCTTTCGTTCCGCCAATGCAGCCGAAGAGCATCTGCGGGCGCTCGCCCGCAAGGGCGTGATCGCGCTCGTACCCGGAACTTCCCGGGGGATCCAGCTGAAGGATACCATCCGTGAGCAGATCGGGTTGCCGCTCATCGGGCGCGTCGCCGCCGGCAAACCGATCTTCGCCGAAGAGAATTTCGAGGCGCGGCTGCAGATCGATCCGGGAGTGTTCCAGCCGCGGCCGCATTACCTGCTCAAGGTCATCGGCATGAGCATGAAAGATGCCGGCATCCTCGATGGCGATCTGGTCGCGGTGCATCGCACCTCCGAGGTGCGCAGCCGCCAGATCGTGGTGGCGCGCCTTGAGAACGAAGTCACCGTGAAGCGCTATCGGCAGGAAGGCTCCATCGTGTGGCTGCTGCCGGAGAATTCCGCCTTCGAGCCGCTGCGGGTGGATCTGAAGGAAGAGCCGCTGCTCATCGAGGGGATCGTCGTGGGGGTCGTGCGGCGCGGGCACTCGACCGGGCTCATGTGAATGGCGCTCACCCCTTAGGCCTTGAGAGGTTTGCATCTGAGCGCTCTTAAGCTGGCATGGACGATCCGAAATTTGCTCGTCTGCTCGAGCATCCGGCCATCTGGCGCGGCCGCAGTGTCGCGCGCCTGGAGGTGCTGGCGAGCGGTTTTGCCGCACTCGATGCCGCGCTGCCCGGTGGCGGCTGGCCGCGCAGCGGGCTGATCGAAATTCTCGTCGGCCGCTTCGGCAGCGGCGAACTGTCCTTGTTGTTACCGACGCTCGCCGCGCTGACGCGCGCCGCCAGTGCCCGCTGGTGCGTGTGGGTGGCGCCGCCGCTCATGCCTTTTGCGCCCGCGCTGGTCGCGCAAGGCGTCGTGCTCGAGCGCGTGGCCGTGGTCGGCGGGCAGCGTCCGCTGTGGGCCTTCGAACAGGTGTTGGGCTCGGGGGCCTGCGATGCCGCGCTCGCCTGGGGTAAGCGCCCGCAGCCGCGCGATATCCGCCGCCTGCAGCTCGCCGCCGAGCGCGGGCGCACTTTAGGCGTGTTGTTTCGGCCGCGGCGCGCGGCGCGGGAGAGTTCCGCGGCGGCGTTGCGCGTGGGCGTGGAAGCCTGCGGCAACGGCGTGCGCGTCACGCTCCTCAAAGGCCGCGGTGCGCGCGGCGTGGTTGAACTTGGGAATTTAAGTGCATGAAGGCCGCGGCTGAGGGCGCCGTGGGCGCAGCGCTCCTGCCCGCTGCGCAACCGGCCGCGCCGGCGGGTGCACGCGCACCCGCCGCACTTCCCCGCGCACGGCAGCTCCCGCTGCCTGCACCGGGGGTGGAGCTGTGGGTCGGGCTGCACCTGCCGCAGCTGCGCAGCGCCCGACAGCTCACGCACCTCGCATACCTGGCGCAGCGCTTCACGCCGCGCGTGAGCCTCGAGCCCCCCGATGGCGTGCTCTTGGAAGTGCGCGGCAGCCTGCACCTTTTTTCCGGGGTGGCGGGCTTGAGCGTCGCGCTCCAGGACATGTGCGAGGGCCTGGCGCTTAAGCCCCTGCTGGCATTCGCGCCCACGCCGCTCGCGGCGCTGGTGGCGGCACGCGCCGGCCAGGGGCTGGTGAGCCTGGAGCGCGCGCAGCTCGTCGGCCAGCTCGCCGCCGTGCCACTGAGTGCGCTGCGCTGGCCGCCGCAGGTGATCGAGCGCCTCCAGCGCACCGGGGTGCGCACCGTCGGGGCGGCGCTGCGCCTGCCGCGCGCCGGATTTGCGCGCCGTTTCGGTGCCGCACAGCTCGCCACGCTCGATCGGCTCACGGGTCGCACGCGCGAGGTACGCGCGGTCTTTCGACCGCGCGAGCGTTTCCGCCGCCGCCACGAACTCAGCTGCGAGCTGGAAAGTCACGCGCGCCTGCTCACCGAGCTCACGCGGCTTCTGGAGCAACTCGAAGCTTTCCTCAAGGCGCGCCAGTGCGGCGTCATGGCGCTCGAATGCCGGCTGCTGCACCGGGAGGGGCGGATGACGCCATGCGAGCTGCATCTGGCAGCCCCACAGGCTGAAAGTGCGCATCTGGCGCGGCTGTTCGCCGAGCAGTTCAACCGCCTGGCACTGCCGCAGGCGGTGCGGGCGCTCGAGTTGCGCGCCCGCACACTCCTGCCGCTTACCCCCCAGGCCGCCAGCCTGTGGCAGCCCGGTGAGCACGGCGGCGGCACGGGCAGTGAGGCGCACGCACTCATCGAGCGGCTGTGCGCGCGTTTGGGGGCGGGGGCGATCCACGGACTCACATTGCTCGAGAACCACAGGCCCGAGAGCAGCTGGGCGATGACGGTGCCGCCTTCGGCGGCGGGGCGGGGGGGCGCGCGCACGACGGCCGTGTCGCCGCTGACGGGACGGCGGCCGCTGTGGCTGCTGGCGACGCCGCAGCCGCTCGCGGTGCGCGCGGGGCTGCCGCAGCGTCGTGGCGCGCTGCGCCTGGTGAGCGAGCCGGAACGCATCGAGACGGGCTGGTGGGATGGGGAGGAGATCGCGCGCGATTATTACACCGCGCTCGACACCCACGGCGTGCGGCTGTGGGTGTTCCGCGAGCGCACCGTCCCGCACGGCTGGTTCCTGCACGGCATCTTCGGCTGATGTCGTCCGCCGCCGCTGCAGAGGCGCAGGCAGCGCGGCAGCCGCCCGCGTACGCGGAACTGCACTGCCTTTCCAACTTCACCTTCCTGCGCGGTGCGTCCCATCCGCATGAGCTCGTGGCGCAGGCGGTGGCGCTCGGCTATGAGGCACTGGCGCTCACGGATGAGTGTTCGGTGGCC
>DATHLO010000136.1:0-6805 GCA_035488075.1 Steroidobacteraceae bacterium
GCTATACCGCACCGCGCGGTCCGCCACCGCTCGCCTGATTTTGGTCTGACGTACGGATAGCGGTCCCCCAGCGAGTTCGCCACGGGACCGTGGGCCGTGTTTCCGGGACGGATTTGGGGAGTAATCAAGGTGGTGGTTTCATTCGGGCGCGCCCTCAGCGCTACCCTTGCCGGCGCGCCGTGGAGGGCGGATCTCGGACGCTCGGCCCTGGCGATGGCACTCTTATTAGGGCCGACCGTGAGTTTCGCCTGTGCGTGTGGCTGCGGGGTATTTGATGTCGGCACTGCCACCATGCTTCCAACCGGCCCCGGTGGCGTGGTGTATCTCGAAGACGACTACATGGATCAGAACCAGAACTGGGTCGGTTCGCACTCAGCACCCGCAAGCGCCAACACCGACAAGGAGCTCGAGACTAACTTCGGCGCAGTCGGTTTCGATTACCAGTTCAACGATTCCTGGGGCGTGTCGGTGAAGGTTCCGTACTGGGACCGCATCTTCCGCACCGATACTGGCACCCCGACGGTCCCGGATGTCGTGACCTTCCGTCATAGCGCGCTGGGTGATATCAGCGTACTTGCTCGCTACACGGGCTTCTCATCAGACCTGTCGACCGGAGTTACGCTCGGTGTGAAGCTACCCACGGGCGATTGGACGTACCCTAATTTCGACCGTGACACCTCCATCGGCACAGGAACCACGGATCTGCTGCTGGGCGGGTACCACCTGGGCATTCTGAGCGTTCGGCATCATT
This sequence comes from Steroidobacteraceae bacterium, assembly GCA_035488075.1. Classification (GTDB taxonomy): domain Bacteria; phylum Pseudomonadota; class Gammaproteobacteria; order Steroidobacterales; family Steroidobacteraceae; genus 13-2-20CM-66-19. Next base: position 752 of record DATHLO010000136.1, read on the forward strand.
TGAAATGGTTCGCCGAGGCCCTGCTCGATCGTGCCTTCAACTACCGCGAGGGCTATCGACCGGGCACCGAAACGGACGCCGCCGCTGGTGTCTTGTACGACGGTATTCGTCTCGGGCAGGGTGGTTCACTCGCCGCACTCCTGCAGGTCATCGGCTCCTACAGAACGCACGACAGCGGGGTGAACGCGGATCCGCCCAACAGCGGCTACCAGCGGCTGCTCTTGTCGCCCGGTGTGGAGGCCGGTTTCGGCCAATGGAAGGTGTATGCGGATGCTGAGTATCGCGTATATAACTACGCCAACGCCGCGCCCTCAGTGGAAACGGTGGGTACGCAGGGTCAGCTGGTGGCAAACTGGCTGTTCAAGTTCGTGGTGAGCTACAGCTTCTGAGCGCGGATCCGACGCGCGGGCGAGCTCACCAAGGTACGCAGCGTCCCCCTCTCATTTGCGCAAGCTCACTCGCGTAGGCGCGCCTTCACGCTGAAGGTTGACGCCCGCGTGGACTCGAGACGCGCTTAAAGGAGGTTTCGGTCCGCGTGCAGCAACCGGTCGAGATAGCGCGCGATCTGGTCCACTTCCAGATTTACGCGCGCGCCCACTGTCAAAGTTCCGAGCGTGGTAACCGCTTGAGTGTGGGGAATTATGTTCACGCCAAAGCTGGTCCGCTCGACCTCGTTGATGGTGAGACTGACGCCATCCACGGCGATCGATCCCTTGGACGCCAGATAGCGCGCGAGCGGCGCGGGCACGCCGATCAGCAAGCGCTGTGAACGCGCATCGCCACTGATGGAGAGCACCTGCGCCACGCCATCGACATGCCCGGACATCAGGTGACCGCCGAGCGGGTCGCCGGCGCGCAGCGCCGGCTCAAGGTTCACGGCCGCTCCGGCGGTCAGCTCTCCCAAGGTAGTAAGCGCGAGCGTCTCGCGCGAGACATCGGCTGCGAACGTGTGCGCCTGCACGTGCGTCGCGGTCAGGCAGCAGCCCTGCACGCAAACACTGTCACCGACCTTAAGACGCGTCGCGTCGAAATGGTGGCCGATCAGCAGACGTATGTCGCCGCTGCTTGGGGTGGTGCTCTCGATGCGGCCGACATCCTGAACGATCCCGGTGAACATGCTTTGCGCTCGCTTCAGCCCGCCGGCGCCACCGGATGCAGGCGCAACCGCAGATCCGGACCCACCATCCGTGTTTCGATGAGTGTGAAGGTCGGGGCGTCCTTCAGATCGCGCAGCGGTGGCAGATCCACCAGTGCGCGCGCGCCCGCCCCAAGAAGCATCGGTGCCACGTACAGGAGCAGTTCATCGCAAAGTCCCTGCCGCAGAAGCTCTCCGGCCAGAGTCGCTCCGGCCTCCACCAGCACCTCGTTCGCCTCGAGCTCCCCCAGACGAGCGAGCACGGCCGGCAATTCCAGGCGCTGCGCATCGACGGGTAAGGTCTCCACGCGCGCGCCGCGGGCGCTCAGGGCGGCGGCGCGCGTTTCATCAAGCCCGGTCAGCGCGCTCAGGATCAGGACCTCGCCGCCAACGGTAAAAAGGCGCGCGCCGGCGGGGGTGCGCAAGTGCGTGTCCAGTACCACGCGCAGCGGCTGGCGCCGTTCAGGGCCGCCGGCCGCTGAGCGCACATTCAGGCGCGGATCATCGGCGAGCACGGTGCCGACGCCGGTGAGCACCGCGGAGCTGCGAGCGCGCCACGCCTGCACATCCTCGCGTGCCGCCTCACTGCTGATCCACTGGCTGGCGCCATCCGCGAGCGCAGTGCGCCCATCGAGGCTCATCGCCAGTTTCACGCGTACGAACGGCCGCCCCTGCTGCATGCGCTTAATAAAGCCGGCGTTGAGCTCACGCGCCTCCTTCTCGAGCAGCCCCGCCTCCACGGTAATGCCGGCGGCGCGCAGCGCCTCAGCGCCGCGTCCGTTCACGAGCGGATTGGGGTCGGCGATCGCGTAGACCACGCGCGCCACGCGCGCCGCCGTCAGCGCAAGCGTGCACGGCGCCGTGCGGCCCTGATGGCTGCACGGTTCAAGCGTCACATAGACGGTTGCGCCGGTAGTCTGCTGCGACCCGGCGGCGCGCAACGCCGCGACCTCCGCATGCGCCTCGCCGGCACGCTCGTGCCAGCCCTCCCCGACGATACGCTCGCCGCGCGCGATAACGCAGCCGACACGCGGATTCGGGTCCGTGCTCTCGAGGCCGCGTGCCGCCAGCGCCAGCGCGCGCTGCATGGCCGTGCGATCAAAGTCAGAAAACATAGGCACGCCGATTCAGTATGCGGATCATTTTTTGCCACCCGGTCCCGGTTGCTCCTCGGAGGGCTCCTCGGCGGGCAGCAGCGGCAGCTGCTCGCGATTCGCCGCGCGCCGGCCCTCGCGCTTGTGCGCACGCACGTGTGCGCCCGCCGCCGGTGCCGCGCGCGCGCTGCGCAGTCGCTTGATCTCCTCGTGAAAGGCCTCGACGTCCTCGAACTGCCGGTAGACGGAGGCGAAGCGCACATAGGCCACCTCGTCCAGGTGCCGCAGTTCCTCCATCACCAACTCCCCGATGGCGCGCGCTGAGACTTCCCGATCGCCGAGACTGCGCACATTGTGCACGATGCGGCTGACCGCTTCATCGATCTGTTCGCGCGGCACGGGGCGTTTTTCCAGCGCCTTCTCCATACCAGCCCGCAGCTTGGCTTCATCAAAGGCCTCGCGTGCGGAATCGCCCTTGACCACCAGCGGCATGAGCAATTCGGCGGTCTCGAACGTGGTGAAACGCTCGCCGCATCTCAGGCACTCGCGGCGGCGCCGTATCTGCCGCCCCTCGCCGGCAAGGCGTGAGTCGTTCACCTTGGTCTCTTCGTGGCCGCAGAACGGACAGTGCATGCGGCGTAAGCGCGGCTAGGGACCGTAGACCGGGAAGCGGTGACACAGCTCGATCACCTGCGGGCGCACCCGCTCAATCGCCGCATCAGCGCCCTCCGCGTCGAGCACCTGCGCGATGAAATCGGCGACCTGCTCGATCTCCGGCTGTTTGAAGCCGCGCGTGGTGGACGCGGGCGTGCCCAAGCGCAGTCCGCTCGTCACCATTGGCGGCCGCGGATCGTTGGGCACGGCATTCTTGTTCACGGTGATATTGGCGCGGCCGAGGGCGGCATCGGCCGCCTTACCGGTGATGTTGCGATCGGCGAGGCTCAGCAGAAAAAGGTGATTGTCCGTACCGCCCGAGACGATCTGGAAGCCGCGTTGCGCAAGGCGCGCGGCCATCGCGCGCGCGTTGGCGAGCACCTGCCGCTGGTAGTCGCGAAACTCCGGCTGCAGGGCTTCCAGCAGCGCGACCGCCTTGGCGGCGATGACGTGCATGAGGGGGCCGCCCTGCGTCCCCGGAAACACCAGGGAGCTGAGCTTCTTGGTGATCTCGTCGTTGGCGCGCGCCAGGATCAGGCCGCCGCGCGGACCGCGCAGTGTCTTGTGCGTCGTGGTCGTGACCACATCGGCGTGCCCGATCGGGTTCGGATAGATGCCGGCGGCCACGAGGCCGGCCACGTGCGCCATGTCGACGATGAAATAGGCACCGACGCTCTTGGCGATGGCCGCGAAGCGTGCCCAGTCGACGATGCGCGAATAAGCCGAGAAGCCGGCGATGATCATCTTCGGCCGGTGCTCATCGGCCAGGCGCTGCACCTGTTCGTAGTCGATCTCGCCCGTGTCCGGGCGGATCCCGTACTGCACGGCACGGAAGAACTTGCCGGAGAAATTCACCTTCGCCCCGTGCGTCAGGTGGCCGCCATGATCCAAACTCATGCCGAGGATGGGATCGCCCGGCTGTACCAGTGCAAAATAAGCCGCAGCGTTAGCCTGCGAGCCGGAGTGCGGTTGAACGTTGGCGTAGTCGGCGCCAAAGAGCTGCTTCGCCCGATCGATCGCGAGCTGCTCGGCGATATCAACGTACTCGCAGCCGCCGTAGTAGCGCTTGCCCGGATACCCTTCCGCGTACTTGTTGGTAAGGACCGAGCCTTGTGCCTCGAGCACCCGCGGACTGGCGTAATTCTCCGAGGCGATGAGCTCGACGTGCTCCTCCTGGCGGCGGCGCTCCCCGGCGAGAGCGCGCGCCAGCTCAGGATCGAAGCCTTCGATGGTCATGGACGTCCGGAACATGGGTGGCGGCGCCTCAGGATCGGGAAGGGAAACGGGGCGCGAATTGTACCGGAACGATCGGACAGCCGCCCTTGTTGCCGGCCGCCGCCGCCACGGAAGCTTCGCGACAGCTCGCCCGCCGCCGGCTAGATCAGGTTCTCCACCACCGCGGTCCACGCCTGCGCCAGATTGGTGCGGTTGTAGCCGCCGCCGCCGAGGGCGAGGACCCGCCCGTGGCCGCACCTCTCGGCGAGGGCGGTCAGCTCGCGCGCCGCCCGCCCGTGGGACTCCGCCGTGAGGCGCAGGTGCGTGATCGGGTCGCCCTCGAGGCTATCCGCCCCGCACTGCAGAATCACGAATTCGGGTGCGAACTTCTCCAGGTGCGCGGTGACCGATGGCCATATGCCGGCAAAGTCACGGTCATCGGCCCCCGGGGGTAAGGGCAGATTGAGCTTGGTGCCGCTGGCTGCGCCCGTACCGATCTCGTCGGCCGCGCCCGTGCCCGGATACAGGTAACGTCCGTCCTCGTGCAAGTCCGCAAACACGACGGCGGCATCGTCCTCGAATGCGTAGAACACCCCATCGCCATGGTGCGCGTCGATATCGACGTAGGCGACGCGCTTGAGCCCGGCGCGCTTGAGGAGCTCGATCGCGACCCCGCAGTCATTGAAGACGCAGAAGCCGGCGGCGTGATCACGCGCGGCGTGGTGCAATCCTGCGATCGGCACGAACGCCCGGCGACACCTGCCCTGCAGGATCGCTTCCATCGCACTCAGGGTCGCCCCGACAACGCCCGCCGCTGCCTCGTAGACTCCGCGGAACGCGGGCGTGTCGCCGCCATCGAGAAAGCCGCTGCCGCTCGCGGAGCGCTCACGCACGAAATCAAGGTACGCCGCGGTGTGGAAGCTACGCAGCTCCTCGTCCGAGGCCATGCGCGGCTCCAGTACGCGCACGCGCCGATCGAGGCCACGGGAAGCGAACTCGCGCATGAAGGCCGCGTGACGATCGGGGCCGAACGGGTGCCCGTCGCCGAAACCGTAACGGGCCAGCCGCTCGCTCGCCACCACCGCCATGGTGCTCACGGCGCTCGCGCTGCTGCTTGAGGTCACTCCCACGGCGCGCAAGCCTAACACAGCGGCGACGCGCGCCTTGCGCCACCGGCGTGGCGGCCGCGACGATATAATCACCGCACCTGCGCTTGCTAATTTACCCTCAGGACTACATGGCTCAATACATCTACACGATGAACCGCGTCTCGAAGGTGGTCCCGCCCAAGCGGATCATCCTGCGCGACATCAGCTTGTCCTTCTTCCCCGGCGCCAAAATCGGCGTGCTCGGGCTTAACGGCTCGGGCAAGTCCTGCCTGCTCAAAATCATGGCCGGGATCGATGCCGGCTTTGACGGCGAAGCGCGGCCGCAAAGCGGCATCCGCATCGGCTTCCTGCCCCAGGAGCCGCAGCTGGACGCGGCGAAGGACGTGCGCACGACGGTCATGGAGGGGCTCGGGGAAACCTTCCGCCAGCTGCAGGAATTCAACAGCATCTCGGACCAGTTCGCCGAGCCGATGGACGATGAACAGATGAACGCGCTGCTCGCGCGCCAGGCGAAGCTGCAGGACGCCATCGACGCGGCCGGTGGCTGGGAACTCGAGCGTAAGCTGGAGATCGCTGCCGACGCACTGCGTCTGCCCGCGTGGGAGGCGACCATCGGGACGCTCTCGGGCGGTGAGAAGCGTCGCGTCGCCTTGTGCCGGCTGCTGCTGTCGTCCCCGGACATGCTGTTGCTGGATGAGCCGACCAATCACCTGGACGCCGAATCGATCGCGTGGCTCGAGCGCTACCTCGAGGAGTACCCGAGCACGGTCATCGCGGTGACCCACGATCGTTACTTCCTCGACAACGTCGCCGAGTGGATCCTCGAGCTCGATCGCGGGTATGGCAT
>DATHLO010000137.1:0-3346 GCA_035488075.1 Steroidobacteraceae bacterium
GCGGCGGACAGGTAGCCTTGCGTGCGGCACGCGACGCGCAACTGCTCCACGGCGTCCAGCACCGGCGGCAGGAGTCGTTCAAAACCCACGCCCTTGAGCTGAAACGCCAGTCGCGCCCCCGCCGTGAGCCGCAGCTTCGGATCGACGTCCGAGAGGTGATCGAGCGCGGCCTGCAGCACGTCGCGCACGGTCAGCGGGGTGAAACCAACGGCCAGGTGCAAGGAGGCGGTGTCCGAATCAACGGTGTGCAGCGTGCCGCGCGGCAGGTAGAGCACGTCACCCGGGGTGAGGTCGACCGTGGTGCTCGGACCCAGATCGAGCAGGTGATCCGCCGGTATGCCCTTCCACGCATTGGGCAGCTCGGAGGGCTTATTGGAGATGTACCAGCGCTTGGCACCGCGCAGCTGCACGATGAGCAGGTCGTGGTCGTCGAAATGCACCGGCGCGCGCATGCCGCCCTTGCTCCAGAAAGCTGACATGGTCACCGGCTGATGCAGCAGCACCTCGAACGCGCGCGCGAGCTGTTCGAGCGGCGCGGACAGCGGGCGCAGCTCCGGGAAGCGTACCGAGTAGTTCAGGGCATGAAACTGCTCGATGCGCTGCAGGAAATCGCGCGCGTCCGTGATGCCCTCGAGCGAGGGCGCGCGCCCGAGGGCATTCGCCGAGTGAAAGGTCAGCATGGGGGCCAGATGGTATGCCTCACCGAGCAGCGCCTGCGGGTTGGGGCCCAGCAGCGCGGTGCGCGGACCGCGCGGATTGCCCGGGATCTTGCGGAAGCCACCGCTTAAGGTCTGATCGAGAAACTCATCGAGCGTGAGTGGCGCCAGAAACAGCCCCAGCGTGCGCTGGGCATCTTCAAATAGCATGCGTTCCCTTCCTGCGCGGTCTGACCAGGGTCTCGCCCGGTCCTGAGCGCGCGCCGGGGATTGTCGGTGAAAATTGGCCGCTTGTGCAAAAGGCAGCAGGCGGCGGGCGGCCGGCGCGCTACTTTCAGGTCGCCTGCGCGACCCCGGCGGCGCTGATCACCTCGGGCAGCTTCTCGCCGCTCATGAAAGCGATGAGCGCGCTACGCGCCTGCATCGCATCGCGATAGCCCAGCTCGATCAGCGCGCGGGTATAGCCGGCTTCGAACATAAGATAACTCGCCAGCTGGGAGATGGAGGCGTCGCGCCCGCCGATGACGCGCAGCAGGGCGCGCAGGCCGCGCGGCATCTCCACCGCGTGGCGCGCGGCGATTTCGCGCGGATCGACGCTCGGCGCCAGCATGAGGGTCTGGATGGTGTGCTCGCCGTGCGCAGCCTGCGGCGCACTGTGCACCAGATCGTTGATACGCTCGAGTTGTTCAAGATCGCTGTAGAGCTCATCGGTGAACAGGGTATCGAGCATGTAACCGAAGACCTCCCCCGGAGTCGGCATGCTCGTGTTGATGCGATTCACCGAGACTCCGGCCCCGCGCCGCGCGCGCACACCGATGATCAGCAGCCGATCCGCCCCCAGATGAATCGCCGGGCTCAGTGGATGCGCCTGGCGCATGGCGCCATCGCCGAAGTAATCGTCGCCGATCTTGATGGGTGGGAACAGCAGCGGAATCGCCGCGCTCGCCATCAGGTGATCGATGGTCAGATCGGTGCGCCGTCCGAAGCGCTGCACCCGCGACCATTCCGGGATCGATTCGGCACCGTCGAAGAAGGCAACCGAGTGACCGGTGCTGTAGCTGGTCGAGCACAACGCGAACGCGTGCAGATGCCCGCGCGCGATGCTGCGCCGGATGCCCCCGCAATCCACGTGCACGCCCAGGAGCTGCCGCAACGGGTTGTTATCGAGCATCGATCTTGGGGGCGCCAGCACCAGGCCACCGGAAACCAGGGACAGTACCCAGTGGGCGCCGGCGCGCAGCATGTGGCGCATATCGACGTGAAAAACCTGACTGGAGCGGAAGTTGGCCCACACGTGCTCGAGCCCCGCGACCGCGCGCCGCCAGTGGTGCGCTTCGGCGGCCAGCACGCTGGCGGCCACCGCACCCGCGGACGTGCCCACGATGATCTGGAAGGGATTACGGGCCCGCGGCAGCAGCTCCGCCAGTGCCAACAGCACCCCGACCTGGTAGGCCGAGCGCGCGCCGCCGCCGGTCAATACCAGGCCGACCCTCGGTCGCAAGCCGGGTCGCAGTGCGGAATCGCTCAGGCCATCCATGAGTGGGTGCATCCCATCGCATATATTATGAAGCGCGCGGCGGGGGATGCTGTGTGATGGGCGTCGCGGGCGGGGTGGGCGGCGCGTCCGCCGGGCCGCCCAGTGGGCGCTTAAGTTCCCGGATCGCCAGATCCAAGCCCGCGATCGTGAGGGGAAACATGCGCTCGCGCACCAGCGCGCGTGTCAGGCGCACGGAGGGGGTGTATTCCCAGCGCGCCGCCGCCTCCGGATTCAGCCACACCAGGCGTGGAAACGCCGCACACAGCCGCTGCATCCACAGCGCCCCGGGTTCCTTGTTCCAGTGCTCGATACTGCCGCCGGGCTGGGTGATCTCGTAGGCGCTCATGGTCGCATCTCCCACCACGATGACGCGGTAGTCGCGCCCGTAGGTGCGCAGCACCTGCTCGGTCGGTGTCAGGGCGGCGAAGCGACGGGCGTTATCCTTCCACAGATGCTCGTAAATGAAGTTGTGGAAATAGAAGTGCTCGAGGTGTTTGAACTCGCTGCGCGCGGCGGAAAACAGCTCCTCGCACACGCGTACATGGTCGTCCATCGAGCCGCCGACGTCGAGAAACAGCAGCACCTTCACCGCGTTGTGCCGCTCCGGGACTAACTTCAGGTCAAGCAAGCCGGCGTTGCGCGCGGTGGCGTCGATCGTGCCTTCCAGGTCGAGCTGATCGGCCGCACCTTCACGCGCGAACTTGCGCAACTTGCGCAACGCCAGCTTAAGGTTGCGCGTACCCAGCTCAACCGAGTCATCCAGATTGCTGAACTCGCGCCGCTCCCACACCTTCACCGCGCGCCGCTGCCCGGAGCGCTCCTGGCCGATGCGGATGCCTTGCGGGTTATAACCGTGCGCCCCAAAAGGGGATGTGCCCCCGGTGCCGATCCACTTGTTGCCGCCCTCGTGGCGCTCCTGCTGCTCACGCAGCCGCTCACGCAGCGTCTCGAGCAGCTTCTCCCAGCCGCCCAGCGCCTCGATGCGCTGCTTGTCCTGCGCGGAGAATTCGCGCGCGCCGAGCGTGCGCAGCCACTCGGCGGGGACTTCGCCCAGCAACTCCTGGAAGATCCTTTCCGCCCCCGCGAACACTTCCCCAAAGACACAGTCGAAGCGGTCGTAGTGACGCTCGTCCTTGATGAGACAGGCGCGCGC
>DATHLO010000138.1:0-4840 GCA_035488075.1 Steroidobacteraceae bacterium
GAACTCGACGACGGTGTTGTTGGTGCCGGTCATGTGACTGTTGGCACCGTAATAGAGCTCAAGATCGGTGCCGTCCGGGTTCGCCGAGTACAGCGACATCGCGTCCTTGCCCGGGGCGTTGTCCCAGCGCGTCCACAGCACACGCCCGTTGGCGAGCACCGTCGCATCACGGTCGTGGCTCTGATTGAAGGAGATCTGGTGCAGCCCGGTGCCGTCATCGTTCATCACCTCCAGCACGAACGCCTCTTCCTGGCGCGCTTCGTCCTGGTAGGAGAACTGCGGAAAGCCCTCGTTGAGCAGGATGCCTTGTGATTGCGTCTGGCGCGTGGTGGAAAAGACGATGCGTCCGTCGGGCAGGTAGTGTGGCGATTCGTCGTTGACGGTCGGCGGGTCCGGGTCGTTTGCCGGGGTGATGACCGGATGCAGGTCATTGGTGGCAATGACGTATTCATAGATGCGCCAGGAGGGCGGCTTGGTGACCTTTTGTTTCGCCGTCAGCGGGCCGCGCATGGCGAACACCACTTTGGTGCCGTCCGCGGACGTGTCGACATCCTTCACGTCCCACATCTGCCCGGCAGTGATGCGGGTGGTGATGTTAGTTTCGGTCGCGATCGCGGAGGCGCTCGCGCGCATGTAAAGGTCGGCCGTCGGCACGATGTCGTTCAGGATGCGCAGATCGTCCTGTACGAAATTGCCGGTCTGATCCAGCGGCACCGGGCGCTTCACGTAGAAGATGGGGAAATCAACGGTCGCCGGATCGGCGACCTGGCTCTTGCCGAGACTGACGTTGCCGCCACTGCTGCAGGCGGCGAGCACGGCGGCAAACGCTGCGAGCAGCGACGCCGCGCGCCACGAACGGGCGCGTTGTGTCGACTGCATCAGATTTTGCGATTTTCCCTGCGCGTGCATTTGCGTCTCCGTCACCACGCCGGACGTGCCGCCGCGTGTGAATGTAACGTAATTCATGAACAATTCGATGACTAATCGCCAGACCGCCAACCCCGTCACGGCGCGCCTGAGTGCTACACGCGTCTCATACGCCCCGAGTGCTGGGCCGAACACACTACTAGGTAGACGTTACACCCGGCCCCCGCCGTGATCGGGCTCGCAGTTTGCCGCGCATTGAGCAGCGCAGGACAACAACTCTTCAAACTGTCGGTCACTGGCGACGTCACTTGGTTGAGACATTCGGGGTGGGGTTCGGCGAACCGTATAGTCCGGTCGCGCATCGGGCATTTTCGGGAGTAAGCGAGCGCCATGAATGTCACAAACACACAGGCACAGGTCGGTTCGAGCCGCGCGCGCAGCGCGTCGGTGGCAGCTTCTGTGCTGCTGCTGATGCAGCTGGCCGCGACCGCACACGCCGGACCCAACGAGCAGGCTAAGCGCATCTACGAGCGCATCGCGGGCGAGGAGCCGCCACCGGCAACACTCACGGCGATGGCGACCGCGATCACCAACAGCCCGGGTCAGGCCGGCCTGGTCGCAGCCGCGACCATCGCCACTCAGGCGCCGGACTTCTACAACGTGACCGTGAAGAACATGGTCACGCCCTGGAGCAACCGCGACCAAACCGTGTTCGCGCCGCTCAATGACTACACCGCCACCGTGATCGGCATGGTGCGTGATGATGTGCCGTTCAACACCGCGCTCTCGGCAGACATTCTCTATACGGTCAACGCGCCGGGGTTGCCCGCGCCCTCGAACTCGAGCAACAGCCACTACGCTACCGCCGAGACCAACGGCGTCGACCTGAGTTCGACGCTCAAGCAGACCACGCAGTCGGGGACCTATGGCACGCCGACGGGCGCGACCGCCGGCCTCATAACGACTTACGGCGCTGAAGCGGCGTTCTTCATCAACGGCACCAACCGCGCGATGTTCCGCTTCACCATGATCAATCACCTCTGCAACGACATGCAGACCCTCACCGACACCACGCGCCCGACGGATCGCATCCGCCAGGACGTGGCGCGCTCGCCCGGTGGTGACAGCCGCGTGTTCCTGAACACCTGCGTCGGCTGTCACAGCGGCATGGATCCGATGGCGCAGGCGTTTGCCTACTACAACTTCAACGGCACCGTCGGCGCCGTGGTCAACACCGGAACGATGCAGTACACGGCGGGCCAGGTGCAGCCGAAGTACTTCATCAACTCGACGAATTTTCCGTTCGGCTTCGTGACCCCGGATGACAGCTGGTCAAACCGCTGGCGTTCCGGAGTCAATGCCTCCTTCGGCTGGAGCCCGTCGCTGCCCGGCAGCGGCAACGGCGCCAAGTCGCTGGGTCAGGAGATCGAGTCGAGCACCGGCTTCGCACAATGTCAGGTGACTAAGGTCTTCCAGACGGTGTGCTTTCGTGCGCCGCAGAGCAGCGCTGACATGGCGACCGTCGCCGCGATCACGCAGAGCTTTCAGTCCGGCGGTTACAAACTCAAGCAGGTGTTCCAGCTCGCCGCTGCCGCCTGCCCGGGTAGTTAAGGGAGCGCCGCAATGAACCGCACTGTTACCAACCGTTTCGCCCCGCGCGCACTCACGCGCGCCGCGCGTGCCCTGACACTCACCACGACGCTCGCGGCGCTCGTGCTGCTCAGCGCCTGCGCGGGCGGCAGCGGTGCGCCCACTACGGTGAACCAGAACTCAACCCCGCCGACGAATTCAGCCTCCGACTACACCGGGCCGCCGCCGGCCAACGCCGACGTGCAGGCCTTCAAGCTGAGCTTCTGGCAGAACGTGATCCCGTCCAACCGCTGCGGCGGCTGCCATCACGCCGGCGGTCAGTCGCCGCAGTTCGCGCGCTCGGACGATGTGAACCTTGCGTATCAGGCGGCGCTGCCGCTCGTGAACCTCACCAACCCGTCACAGTCCACCTTCGTGCTGAAGGTCGGCGGCGGCCACAACTGCTGGGTCGCTGACCCTTCCGCGTGCGCGGCCACGCTGCTGGTGTGGATCCAGGGCTGGATCGGTGCCGGTTCCTCCTCCACGACCACCGTGGCGCTCATCGCGCCGCCGGTGCAGGCGGCCGGTGGCGGCAAGCAGTTCCCGGTGAGCGCCACCTCGCCCAGCCCGAGCTTCTCCACCACGATCTATCCGCTGCTCACCACGTACTGCGTGGGCTGTCATACCCCGAGCTCGGCCACGGCGCAGCAGCCGTACTTTGCCGACTCGGACGTGAATGCGGCGTATCTGGCGGCGCAGCCGAAGATCAATCTGTCGACGCCGAACCAGTCACGCTTTTATCAGCGCCTCGCCACCGAGTTCCATCACTGCTGGGCCACGCCAAGCTCCGGCGGGGCGCCGGACTGCCCGGGCAGCGCCGCGGCGATGCTCGCCGCGATCACCGCCTTTGCCAACGGCATCCAGGTGACGCCGATCGACCCGTCGCTGGTGGTCTCTAATGCCGTCACCCTGACGCAGGGCACCATCGCCGCGGGCGGCAGCCGTTACGAGGCGAACCTCGTCGCGAAGTACATGTTCGAGACCGGCCAGGGCAGCACCGCCTACGACACAAGCGGCGTGACGCCCGCGGCGGACCTGACGCTTTCGGGTAACGTCACCTGGGCCGGCGGCTGGGGCATCACCCTCGGCGCAGGCGGCAAGGCGCAGGCCTCCACAAGCTCGAGCCAGAAGCTCGCCACGATGATTCAGGGCTCGGGCGAGTACACCCTGGAGACCTGGGTAGCTCCGGCGAACGTCACCCAGACCAACGCCTACATCGTCAGCTACTCGGGCAGCAACACCACGCGCAACGCCACGCTTGGCCAGGCGGTCATGCAGTACCAGGGCTTCGCCCGCAGCAGCACCACCGACACCAACGGGATGCCGCCGCTCACCACCACCACGGCCGACGGCGCCGCGCAGGCGGCACTGCAGCACGTGGTGCTGACCTATGACCCGATCAATGGTCAGAAGATCTACATCAACGGTGTCTACACCGGCGATGCGGATCCCTCCAAGGGTGGCACGCTCGCCAACTGGGACAGCACTTTCGCGCTGGTGCTCGGCAACGAGACCACCGGTCAACGCCAGTGGCAGGGCACGATCAAATTCGTCGCCATCCACAACCGCGCGCTCACCCCGGCGCAGATTCAGCAGAACTTTGCTGCCGGCGTTGGCCAGAAGTACTTCCTGCTGTTCGGCGTAAGCTCGCTCACGGGCGTGCCGCAGTCGTACATCCTCTTCCAGGCGGCCCAGTACGACACGTACAGCTACCTCTTCGCACAACCGAAGTTCATCACGCTCAATTCGACCGCCACCCTGCCGGCAAATCTGAAGCTCAGTGGCATTCGGCTGGGCGTGAACGGGCAGCTGGTGCCGGCCGGTCAGTCGTACACCACGGTGAACGCAACCCTCGGCGGTTCGAGCTACACGGCCGCCAATGGGCAGCTGCTGTCGAACCTCGGTACCGTCGTGCCGCTGACGCTCGGACCGAGCAACGACCTGTTCTTCCTGTCTTTCGACCAGCTCGGCTCGCACGTACACGCGTTCCTTGACCCGCCGGTGACCGTGCCGCCGCCGCCGCCGATCAACACGCCGCAGCCGGACTTCGGTGTCGCGACCTTCGAGCGCATCACGCACACGATGTCGAAGATCACCGGGGTGCCTTTCACCAACAGTGCGGTGTTCGCGCAGTACATGAGCTCGCAGCAGTCGATGCCGTCGACGCCCCTGATCTCGGCCTTCGTGCCCTCGGAGCAGACGGCCATCGGGCAGCTGGCGGGCACCTACTGCGGGCAGCTCATGGCAACGCCGTCACTGCACGCGGCGTTCTTCGGCGCCAGTGGCGCTGCGACGCTTGACGCCAACCTGTCGAGCAATGCCGCGTCTTTCTTCGGTGCCAGCG
>DATHLO010000139.1:0-5731 GCA_035488075.1 Steroidobacteraceae bacterium
CGGGCAAGCTCGACCCTGTCATCGGCCGAGACGAAGAAATCCGCCGTGTTATCCAGGTTCTCTCGCGCCGCACCAAGAACAACCCGGTGCTGATCGGCGAACCCGGCGTCGGCAAGACCGCCATTGTGGAAGGTCTGGCTCAGCGCATCGTGCGCGGCGATGTCACCGAAGGACTCAAGGAAAAGCGTATCGTTTCGCTCGACATGGGCGCCCTCATTGCCGGCGCCAAATTCCGCGGCGAATTTGAGGAGCGCCTGAAGGCGGTCCTCAACGATCTGGCCAAACAGGAAGGCCAGATCATTCTCTTTATTGATGAGCTGCACACCATGGTCGGTGCCGGCAAGGCCGAAGGCGCCATGGATGCCGGCAACATGTTGAAGCCCGCGCTCGCGCGCGGCGAACTGCACTGCGTCGGCGCCACCACGCTCGATGAGTACCGCAAGTACATCGAGAAGGATGCGGCGCTTGAACGGCGCTTCCAGAAAGTTCTGGTGGACGAGCCCTCGGTCGAGGACACGATCGCGATTCTGCGCGGACTCGCCGAGCGCTACGAAGTGCACCACAAGGTCGAGATCACAGACCCTGCCATCGTCGCCGCGGCGACGCTCTCGCACCGTTATATTGCTGACCGCCAGCTGCCGGATAAGGCCATCGATCTGATCGATGAGGCCGCGGCGCGCATCCGTATGGAGATCGACTCCAAGCCCGAGGCGCTCGATAAGCTCGAGCGGCGCATCATTCAGCTGAAGATCGAGCAGGAGGCGCTGAAGAAGGAGAAGGATGAGGCTTCGCGCAAGCGTCTGGCGACGCTCGAGGGCACGCTCGGCGGGCTCGAGAAGGAATACGCCGACCTTGAGGAGGTGTGGAAGTCCGAGAAGGCCGCGCTGCAGGGCACGGCGCAGGTCCGCGAGGAACTTGATCGTACGCGCCTGGAGCTCGAAGCGGCGCGACGCGCCGGCAACCTGCAGCGCATGGCGGAACTGCAGTACGGCAAGATCCCCGAGCTCGAGAAACGCCTCGCCTCCGCACAGGCGGCGGAGGACAAGGCGCCCACCCTGGTGCGCAACAAGGTCACCGAGGAGGAGATTGCTGAGGTGGTCTCCAAGTGGACCGGCATTCCGGTCTCGAAGATGCTGCAGGGCGAGCGCGAGAAGCTGCTGCACATGGAGGACGCACTCGCCAAGCGTGTCGTGGGTCAGGACGAGGCGCTGCGCATCGTCTCGAACGCCATCCGCCGCTCGCGCGCCGGACTCTCCGATGCGCGCCGCCCCAACGGATCGTTCCTGTTCTTAGGTCCCACCGGCGTTGGCAAGACCGAGCTGTCCAAGGCGCTCGCGGAGTTTCTCTTCGACACCGAGGAGGCACTCATCCGCATCGACATGTCCGAGTTCATGGAGAAGCACTCGGTCGCCCGCCTGATCGGCGCCCCGCCAGGCTACGTCGGTTACGAGGAGGGCGGCTATCTCACCGAAGCGGTGCGCCGCCGGCCCTACTCGGTGATCCTGCTTGATGAAGTGGAGAAGGCGCACCCGGACGTCTTCAACGTGCTCTTGCAGGTGCTCGATGATGGTCGCCTGACCGACGGCCAGGGACGCACGGTGGATTTTCGCAATACGGTCATCATCATGACCTCGAACCTCGGCTCCCAGGTGATCCAGGAATACGCCGGCGAGCAGAACTACACGCGCATGAAGAGCGCGGTGATGGAGGTTGTGCAGCAGAGTTTCCGCCCCGAATTCATCAACCGCATCGATGACATCGTGGTGTTCCACCCGCTCGGCACGCGCCAGATCCGCGCCATCGTCGACATCCAGCTCTTGTACCTTAAGAAGCGCCTGGCCGAGCGCAACATGGATATCGTTCTCGATGACGCCGCGCGCGATCTGCTCGGCGAGGCCGGCTTCGACCCGGTCTACGGCGCGCGCCCCTTAAAGCGGGCCATCCAGCAGCAGATTGAAAACCCGCTGGCGCAGCGCATCCTGCAGGGGGAATTCGTACCCGGGGATCGCATCCGGGTCGTCGCGCAGGACGGGGAGCTCGGATTTTCCAAGGTGGAAGAACGCAAGGCGGCGCGCGGCAAATAAGCCTCCAAGCCGCGGCCGGCCATGCGTGCACGTCCGCTATACTCGCCGCTTCAACCAACTTCACTGCCATAAAGAGCGCTATGCCGTTCTACGAATACGAGTGTCAGGCCTGCAAGTTTTACGCCGAGGTAATGCAGAAGATCACCGATGCGCCGCTCACCAAGTGCCCCTCCTGCGGCAAGCGCGCGCTGAAGAAGCTGGTATCAGCACCCGTGTTCCGCCTCAAGGGCGGCGGCTGGTACGAGACTGACTTCAAGTCCGACAAGGAGAACAAGCGCAACCTCGCCGGCGCCGACAAGGAGGAGGCCAAGGCTGAAACCAAGGCCGAAGGCAAGACTGAAGCGAAGGCCGAAACCAAAGCCGACGCCAAGGGGGAGGTCAAGGACGCCAAGGGGCCCGCCAAGGAGAGCAAGGAGGCGAAGCCGACCGAGCCGAAGGCCGGCGGCACTCAGCGGCGCAGCGTGCGCGTGCCGGCACGGGCGGCGGCGCGCGCGAAGCCGAAGAGGCGCAAGCCCGTGCGTACGGCGCGGCGCTGAGGCGCGTGGCCGACGCCACCGCCACGTGGTGGATCACCCTGCGCCGCTACATGGTCGCAGGCGTGCTCGTGTGGCTGCCGATCCTCGTCACCATCTGGGTGGTGAGCTTCATGCTCCACATCATGGACCGCACGCTCTTGCTGCTGCCGACCTCTTGGCGGCCGCAGGCACTGGTCGGTTTCGCGCTGCCGGGCGCGGGGCTTGTGTTCGCGCTCATCGTGGTGTTCCTCACCGGGCTGCTCGTTACCAACCTCATCGGCCGCCGGTTGATCGACTGGGGCGAGGACCTGCTCAACCGCATCCCGGTGGTACGGACCGTCTACGGTGGCGTCAAGAGCTTCGCCGAGAGCGTGCTGTCGCAGTCGAATTCCTTCCGCAAGGTGGTGATGGTCGAATACCCGCGCAGCGGTGCCTGGAGTATCGGCTTTCTCACCGCCGAGGACGTGCCGGAGGTGTCGCAGAAGCTCGGTGAGCCGCACGTGGCGGTCTACATCTCCGCCGCGCTGAATGCCACGGCCGGCTACTTGGTGCTCGTGCCGCGCCGCCAGGTGGTGGAACTTGACATGTCGGTCGATGAGGCCATGAAGATGATCATCACCTGCGGGGTGGTGGTGCCCCATCCGGGCGCCGCCGCGAGCCACGTCGCCGTCGAAAAACCCGCCGCCTGAGCTGGTTTTTTTAGGTTGCCGCGCCCGGGCGCCTTTCGTAACATCGCGCGCCTCATGCGCTCACATTACTGCGGACAGGTTAACCAAGCACTCCTCGGTCAGGCGGTCACGATCGCCGGCTGGGTGCATCGCCGGCGCGACCACGGCGGCGTCATTTTCGTCGACGTGCGCGACCGCGAGGGACTGCTGCAGGTGGTGTTCGATCCGGAGCAGGCGGCCGTATTCCAGGAAGCCGAGCGGCTGCGTAACGAGTTCGTGATCAAGGTGAAGGGGCAGGTGCGCGCGCGCCCCGCGGGCACCGTGAATACCAACCTCGCCTCCGGGCAGGTGGAGCTGCTCGCGCGCGAGCTGGAAGTGCTCAACCGCTCCGAGCCCCTGCCGTTTCAGCTCGATGAGCACGTCGGCGAGGAGGTGCGGCTGCGCTATCGCTACCTCGATCTGCGACGCGAGGTGATGAACCAGCGCCTGCGGCTGCGTCATCGCATCACGCGCGCCATGCGCGCCTTCCTCGATGCGCACGGTTTTATCGATATTGAGACGCCGATGCTCACCAAGGCGACCCCGGAGGGCGCGCGTGACTATCTGGTGCCGAGCCGCACGCACCCGGGCAAGTTCTTTGCGCTGCCGCAGTCACCGCAGATCTTCAAGCAGCTGCTGATGATCGCCGGCTTTGACCGCTACTATCAGATCGTGCGCTGCTTCCGCGATGAGGATCTGCGCGCCGACCGTCAGCCGGAATTCACGCAGCTGGATGTCGAGACCTCGTTCCTCACCCAGGATGAGATCATGGCGCTGATGGAGGCTCTGGTGCGCCACTTCTTCAAGGAAGTTCTTGACACCGAGTTGCCGAACCCGCTGCCGCGCCTCACCTTCGCCGAGGCGCTGCGCCGCTACGGCTCGGATAAGCCGGACCTGCGCATCCCGCTCGAGCTCATCGATGTCGCCGATCTCGTGCGCGAGTGCGACTTCAAGGTATTCGCCGGCCCGGCTAAGGAGGCCCACGGCCGCGTCGCAGCACTCAAGGTGCCCGGCGGTGCCGGCATGCCGCGCTCGCAGATTGATGAGTGCACCGCGTTCGTGGCCCGCTATGGCGCCAAGGGGCTCGCCTACATCAAGGTGAACGAGCGCGCCCGCGGGCGCGACGGCCTGCAGTCCCCGATCATCAAGTTCCTGAGCGACACCGCTCTGCATGGAATACTCGAGCGCACCCAGGCCGCCGACAACGACCTCATCTTCTTTGGCGCGGATCGCGCCAAGGTGGTGAACGATGCGCTCGGAGCACTGCGTCTTAAGATCGGGCAGGACTTGAAGCTCGTGACTTCAGGCTGGCAGCCCCTGTGGGTGGTCGATTTCCCCATGTTTGAGTGGGATGCAGAGGCGAAGCGCTGGGTTGCCATGCACCACCCGTTCACCTCGCCGCAGAGCGAGGATGCGGCCGCCTTGCGCGCGCAGCCCGGTGAGGCGCTCGCCAAGGCCTACGATATGGTGCTGAATGGCTCGGAGATCGGCGGCGGTTCGGTGCGTATTCACCGCCAGGAGATGCAGTCCACGGTGTTTGATCTGCTCGGGATCAACGCCGAGGAAGCACAGAAAAAGTTCGGCTTCCTGCTCGATGCGCTCAAGTACGGGGCGCCGCCGCACGGCGGCATCGCCTTCGGGCTTGACCGTCTGGCGATGCTCATGGCCGGCGCCGACAGCATCCGCGAGGTTATCGCCTTTCCCAAGACGCAGACGGCCGCCGATCCGCTCACCGATGCGCCCACCGAGGTGAGCGAGGCACAGCTGCGCGAGCTGCACGTGCGCGTGCGCGTGCCGCCACCGTGAGCGGCGCGCCAGCGCGCGCCGCCCGCAGCCTCTGCCGCCCACCATGACGCCCGTCGTGTATGTGCACGGTCTGTGGATGCCGGGGGAGGAGTCGCTGGTGCTGGCGCACCGCCTGTCGCAGGAGTTCGGCCTGACGTTAGAGCCCTTCCGCTACTCGGCGGCGTTCTCCAGCATCAGAACCACCACCGAGCGCCTGGCAGGATTCATCGAGGAGCTTCAGGCCTCGGAGGTGCATTTTGTCGGCCACAGTCTCGGCGGCCTCATTATCCACCGCTTCCTCGAGCGCTTCGCGCCCGGCTCGCCCGGGCGAGTGGTATTTCTGGGCACGCCGTGCGTGGCGAGCCGGGCGGCCGTGAACGCGAGCCGCTTTGCGCCCGTGGCGCACCTCATGGGGCAATCGGTGGCCGAGGAGCTGCTGCGGCACCACGAGCGGCGCTGGACGCAGGCGCAGGAGCTCGGCATCGTGGCGGGCACGCAACCTTTGGGTGTCGGGCAGTTCCTGGCGCAGTTCGACGAGCCCAACGACGGCACGGTGGCGGTGAGCGAGACACGCATGCCAGGTGCCACCGATCATATTGTCCTGCCCGTGAGCCACCTGGGGATGCTCATGTCGGCGCGC
>DATHLO010000140.1:0-19047 GCA_035488075.1 Steroidobacteraceae bacterium
ATTGTCAAATTGCTGATCGCGCTGACTTTCGCGACGATGCTGAGCGGCTGTGTCGTCGCCCCGGTCGGGCCGCCGCGCGCCTATGTCGGAGTGGGTGTCGTCGCTCCGGCGCCGGTGGTGGTCTACCACCGCTGGTAATGTCCCCGGTCTGACACGACGCGTCCCCGCCCGCACGCGGGGGCGCGTCGCACCCTCCCCCGGCATCGCCGCCCGCGTCCCTCCCAACCCTCGCCGCCTTAGTGCGCCCGGCCGCGCGTGATTCGGGGCGGGGCGTCGGCTAGTATCGCTGCCTCTTCAAAATGTCGCCCGCGCTTCACCCCGTCTGGGGGGTGCGTGCCGTGATGCGCGACGCAAAGCGAGGGCTGCTATTTCATGAGCCTCAGGCTGACGCTGCTCGCGGCGCTCGCGCTGCTGGCTCCGCTGACGGGCGTGCGCGCCGACGTGCGCCTCATCCGCGGGCCGACGCCGATTCCCGAGGGCAACGCCCGTGCCGCCGGCGATCTCACGGTTGTGAACGAGCACCTGGCGTTTGCACTCGCGGTGCAATCGCCGGCGCCGTATGGCGTGCCGCGCGGGGCGCTCGTGGACATCGCGCCCGTGACGGCCGGCAGCATCGGTCGTGATCGCGTGGTGTTCGCGGATTTCATCCCCAACAACTGGTCGGCGTGGCCTAACACCTACCAGACCGTCGACATCCTGGAACAGGGCCCGCAGCAGGTGCGCATCCGCGCGGTGCGCGACTGGGGCAAGGTACGCATCGACACGCTCTACACCCTGCGTGAAAACTCCGATCGGGTCGTGATCAGCACCACCATGACCAATGAAGGCGAGGTGGCGCTGACGGACCTGCTGTCGGGGCTGACTCTGTGGCCAAGCAGCGGCTTTCTCTTCGCGGTCCCGGGACTTGCCGGTGTCACCGAGGGCACAGCCGAGGGTGCGCTCGCCAAACGCGTGAGCGGCTACGACGCCGACTGGAGCGTCACGCTGCACGCGCCCTACATGGATCACGTGGGCTCAGGCTCGCGCGACATGTTCCTGCTGCACACGCTCAAGCCCAAAGAAAGCCGCACGTTCAGCGGCTGGCTCCAGGTCGGTGCGAGCGGCGATCTTGCGCCGGTGGTGGCGGCTGAGATCGAACAGAAGCAGCTTCCGGCGGGTGGCGTGCACGGCAGCGTGCGCACCCGCGCCGGCAAGCCGCTGGCGCAGCCGGTGGTGGTCGTGGAGAAGAGCGGCAAACCGTACGCGTGGGTTCTCGGGCGCGACGGTGCCTATGACATCCGCCTCCCGGCCGGTGACTACTCCCTCTACGCCACTGGCCGCAACTACTCGCGCAGCGAGGTGCTGGCAGTGAACGTCGCGCCCGCGAGCACGCAGACGCGCGATTTCACCGACCTCGAGGAGCCTGGCCGCATCGACTTCTCGGTCGCTGATCCGGCGCGCGGGCAGCCCCTGGATGCACGCATCGTGATCAGCTCGGGCGAGAAGCCGCTGGTTCAGTTCCTGGGACGCACGACTTTCTTCACGGAACTCACCCCCAAGGGTCAGGTGAGCGTGCCGATCGCACCGGGCAGCTATCGCTTCGCGGTGTCATCCGGTGCGGGCGTACTGGCTCATGATGCCGACGTAGCGGTGCGCGTCACACCCGGACAGACGACGCAGTGCGCGGTCGCCATTACACCGCTGTTTGATCCCCCGGCACGCGGCTGGTATGCGGCCGATCTGCACCATCATGCGGATCAGGCCGAGGCGGTAACGCCGCCTGCGGACCTGGCACGCTCGCAGCTCGCGGCGGGCCTGAACCTGCTGTTCGTGAGCGATCACGACTCGAACGCAAATCATGCGGCGCTTCTCAAGATCGCCGCCGCGCGCGGGGTGCCCTTCATCCCCGGCATCGAACTTTCCCCCTCCTGGGGTCATTTCAACGCCTACCCGCTCAGGCCCGGCGCCCAGCTCGCCATCGACACCAGCACCGCCTCGGTGGCCGAGGTACTGCAGGAAGCGCGGCGCGAGGGCGCGATGATCGTGCAGGTTAATCATCCCTTCATCCCGTTCGGCTATTTTTCCAGCCTGGCCGCAGGCGTCGCCCCCGGCGGGTTCGACGGCGACTTCGATCTGATCGAGATCAACTCCTCGGTGCCCAACGATGATGCGAAAGTGCTGGCAAAGCTGGGGAACTTCTGGAATCAAGGCAAGCATTACTACCTCACCGCGGGCAGTGATACCCACGATGTGTGGAACGAACAGTCCGGTCGCGTGCGTACCTTTGCGCACATCGACGGCGCGGTGAGCGCCCAGAGTTTCGCTGCGGCACTGAAGGCCGGCCACGCCTACGTGACCTACGGGCCGCTCGTCTTCCCCGCGGTGATGTTCGGCACCGAGTTGCACGTGATGCGCGGCAAGCCGTTCCCGCTGCGCTTTGCTCTCGGATCCGTCGCGGGGCTCACCAAAGCCGAACTGATCGGCGAGGGCGCCACGCAGCGCCGCACCTTCCCCGGCGCACCGCTCAAGGCGCGCGCCGACTTCACCGTGACTGCAGAGCAGCCGGGCTGGTACGCGCTCGTGGTGGAGGATGAGGCCGGGCGCAAGGCGTACACCGATCCGATCTGGGTCGCGCCCGCCACCACGGCACCGCGCACACCGTGAGGAAACCCCGCTCCGCAGGTTCGCTCCTCTTCGGGCAGATGCGCACGATCGCACTGCTGTTCGCAGGCTATGCCGCCTGCTATTACTGCCGCGCGGACTTGTCGGTGGCTACACCGCTGCTGGTGGAGGAACTCGGCCGGCGCGGCGTGGAACACGGCGAGGCACTCGTGCGCCTCGGCTCGATCAGCTCCTTTGGCGTGCTGGCGTACGCGCTCGGCAAGCTGTTCCTGACCGGACTCGGCGATTACTGGGGCGGTCGGCGCAACTTCCTCATCGGTGTGGGCGGCGCCACGGTGTTCACCGTGATGTTTGCTGTGTCAGGAACACTGCCCCTGTTCACGCTCGCCTGGGTCGGCAACCGTCTGACACAGTCGATCGGGTGGGCGGGACTCATCAAGGTATCCTCCAAGTGGTTTAACTACACCTCCTACGGATCGATCATCGGCATCCTCAGCATCAGCTACCTGGTGGGGGATGCGCTGGCACGGGAACAGATGGGCCTGCTGATCGCGCATGGCTACGGCTGGCGCGCCCTCTTCCTGTTCGCAGCATTGGTCGCGGGGGTGGCCTTCCTGGCCAGTTTCTTCTTTCTGCGCGAGTCACGCCTCGCTGAAGGTCATCCACAGGCCACGCCCAACCCGCTGAACCTTTTCGCCGCCTCCGAGGCCCCGCCCGCCGGCGTTGCGGCGCTGCTCGCACCGCTGGTGCGCAGTCGCGCCTTCCTGCTGGTTTGCCTGCTGTCATTCGGCTGCACGATAATCCGCGAGACCTTCAACACCTGGACGCCGGAATTCCTGCGCGACCAGCTCGGTTTCAGCATGAGCCGCTCCGCTACCACCAGCGCCATTTTCCCCGCGGTCGGGGTCGTGTCAGTACTCGCCTGCGGGTGGCTGAGCGACCGGCTCGGACTGAACGGGCGCTCTTTACTGATGCTGCTCGGCCTCACCGGCACTGCTGCCGCGCTTCTGGTTCTCACCGGCGTGCATCCCAAATCGCCCGACGCGGTTTTTCCGGTGATCACGATTGGCGTCGTGGCCTTCTGCCTGCTCGGACCGTACTCCTACCTCGGCGGTGCCTTCGCACTCGACTTCGGCGGCAAGCAGGCGAGCGCGGCATCCTCGGGGATCATCGACGGCATCGGCTACCTCGGCGGCGTGCTCGCGGGCGACACCGTGGCGCGGGTGGCGCGCGCGTTCGGCTGGGAAGGCGTCTTCGTGGCGCTGGCCGTCATCAGCGCGGTCGCTGCCGCAGGCGCCGCCACTCTTCATGTACTGAACAGCCGCGCGGTGAGATCTGTCCATGCGTGAAACCCAGAGCATCAAGCGCATCATGGGCGCACCGGAGCTTCTCAGCATCGAATGGGCCGATGGCAACGTGAGCGAGTACTCGAGCGTGTGGCTGCGCGACAATCTGGCCGAGGATCGCGACGCGCACAGCGGGCAACGGCTCATCGACATCGCCGACGTGCCGGAGCGACCGCGCATCCGCAGCGCCGTGCGCGAAGAGCACGGCGTGTGCATCCACTGGGAAGAGGAAGCGCGGCCTGCGTCCTTCAGCTTCGCCTGGCTCGCCGCGCACGCCGCCGGCCGCGCGCCGCGCCGGCCGGAGCTTCTTGTGCAGCCGTGGCTGGAAGGCGGCAGGCTTGAGGCGCGACATGACTTTGCCTGGGCGAGCCTCAGCGCGCTTCACACCCCCGGGGTGCGGCTCGCCTGGCTCACGCGGCTGCTGCAGCAGGGCCTGGCGTTCCTTGAGGACGTGCCGGCGGAGGCCGACGCACTGCTCGGCGCGATGCCGCTCGTCGGGCGCGTGCTCGAGACCAACTACGGGCGCACCTTTGACGTGCGTTCGGTGCCGCAGCCGGAGAACCTTGCATACTCGGATCTGGGCCTCGGGCTGCACACGGACAACCCCTATCGCGATCCGGTCCCGGGGTTCCAGGCCCTGCATGCACTCATTCCGTCAAACGAAGGCGGCGAGAGCATCTTTGCCGACGGCTTTGCGCTCGCGGCTCATCTGCGTGACACGGCGCCGGAGGCATTCACACTGCTCACCACGACTGCGGTGCCGTTTCTGTACCGTTCCGGGGATGCCGAGCTCTATGCGGAGCGGCCCCTGATTCAGCTCGCCGCGAGCGGTGCCATCGCGGCGGTGCACTACAACAGTCGCTCGATCGCCCCACTGGCCCTGAGCGCTGCGCAAACGCCAACTTTTTATGCGGCCTACCGGTGCTTCGCCGCGCTGATGCGCGAAGCGCGCTGGCAACTGCGGACCCGGCTGGGTGCGGGCATCGTGGTGGTGTTCGACAATCAGCGCATCCTTCACGGCCGCACGGCGTTCTCATCGGCGCGGCACCCGCGGCACCTGCGCGGCTGTTACCTCACCCGCGACAGTGTCTATTCGGAAACGGCGCTGCTGCGGCGCCGGCTCGCCGACACGCAGGCACCGCCATGAGCGTGGCGCAGGAAGTGCTCGCAATCTACGGCGCGCGCGGCTCGGGTGCGTACTTCGGTGAGCAGGTTTCGATGACCGAGCATGGCCTGCAGGCCGCGTACTTCGCGCAGGTGCAAGGCGCCGAGCCGACGCTCATCGTGGCCGCACTGCTGCACGACGTGGGCCATTTGCTCGAGGCGGTCCCGGAGGCGATCGAGGAGTGGACGAACGATGCGCACCACGAGGCGGTCGGCGCGCGCTGGCTGGCGCAGCGTTTCAGTGCGCAAGTGTCCGAACCGGTACGGCTGCACGTGCCGGCGAAGCGCTACCTGTGCGCCACCGACTCAGACTACTTTGGCCGCTTAAGTGCCGCCTCGGTGCACACACTGCAGCTGCAGGGCGGCGCGATGTCGGCGGCCGAGGTCGCGCGCTTCGAAAAGGAACCCTATCACCGCCAAGCCCTGCGCGTGCGCCGCTGGGATGATCAGGGAAAGGTTGCGGGACTGAAGACCCCGGGCCTTGCCGATTACGCTACCCTGATTGACAGCATAGCGGCTCTGCGAAGCGGCTGAGATAACACGCGCGGCGGATGGCGAGGGTGCCGCTAGCCGCCGCCCGAGTGACTGGCGCCCCCTTGTGAGCCCTCGCGCTCGAGTTCCATCGCATTCACCACGTGCGTGACGCCGGGAACTCCGGCAACGATTTCCTTGGCCCTGTAGATGGCATCGGCACTCCAGATGTAACCCCCGAGCCGGGCGACACCGTCGTCGACGCGTACGTCCACGTGGCGGAAAAAATAGTTCGGGTCCGCGTTCAACGCTGCATATGCCTGTTGCGCAGTCGCCTCATCCTGCTGCGACTGCGCGGCCGACTTCGGCGGAGACGTAGCACAGGCGGCGATGAGGGCGACCGATGCGAGTAGCGGGACCGCGGCTCGGCTGTGCTGGGATACCTTCATGGGCAACTCCCCTGCAAGTCTCATAGATGGGTGGTAGACCATCTGGAACGATGAAGATTCCGCAAAGTGCCGCGAATGTCTCGGGCTTGCCCGGCGCTGACCTAAGCGCTCGCCGCACCGACCGAGCGCTTCCATTCCTCGATCTCGAGCCGGTGCGCCTCATCGTGCTGCAGCAGAAAGGCGGGCATGTCGCACAGCATGACGACACCGACGCCCTCCTGAACGCCCACGCGCATCCAGCTGTCCTCGCCGAGGGAACCCAGTACCTTAAGATTCGCCTCGCGGGCATGCCTGAATGCTTCGAGCCCCTCGCGCAGCGAGCGCGAGCGGTAATGGCGCTCGCGCGCCACCTGCGTGCCGTCAAAGTCGGCCAGCGTCGGGTTCTCCTCCTCGCGCAGGCGGCGGATGCGCACCGCAAATCCCTCACGCTCAAGATCGGCGAGGTGCCACACCTGTTCGACCGGCGAAAACGCTCCGCCCGCTCCGGGCAGCCGTGCCCGGTCGGCGTCGAGTTCATGGAACTGCTCGTACAGGTAAGCGGGCATCGTCGCCAGCGCGCGCAGGAACCGCGTGCGCTCGGCCGTGTCGAGCCTGGTGAATTGCATACGATTCCCGGTGGCAAGAGTGCTGCGCTCCATTAAGCACCTGTCCGTCACGCGCTCGCAACCAGCGGTTTGCAACGGCGGCGCCACCGCCGGCGGCGCGCGGCCGTGCCAGGAGCGGTCCGCTTGAGAGTCCCCGTGTGGGCTATGCTAAAAGGGCGTGCGCATTGGATTCGAGGCTAAATAAAGTGGCGCCGGGATCTTCCGAATCTGTGATCAGGACGGCCGAGACGTCCGTGGCAGAGTTCGGTCCCTGGAACCCGGGCATCGTTTCGCAGGTGCCCGCGCAGCTGCGCCATCTGTGCACGGTCTTTCGACCCGAGAATGTCTCCACCAGCCTTTCCGCGGCCACCGAGTGGCAGCTGCTCACCGGCTTGCCGGCCGCCGAGCTGGTCGCCTTTCGACCGCAAAGACTCGTCCTGCACGAAGTCCTGATCCGGGTTATGGCCGAATTCTCGGTACCGGACGGCTCGCGCATCGAGGACCTGGGCATCAACTTCCGCCAGATCACGAGTCTGTTGATCAGCCGCTACCTCGATCCGCAGATGCCAGCCATCACCGTCGCCTTCGCGCACACGCGGCGCAGCCTCGCCGAGGCGATTCATAGCGCCTTTGCAAACCTAGCTCCGGCGCCGGCGCACGTGCCCGCACGCCGCTCGCCCCTGTTGCGGCTCTGGTCCCGACGCCGCACCCCCTCGCAGCCCCCGGCGGAGCCTGCGGCCGACTGGGGGCTGGCGCAGATTGCCGCCTGTGAGCGCCGTGCGAACACCACGGACGATGCGTTGCAAGCCGCCGCCCATCGCTGCCTCGCGCAGGTGTTGTCGGCGCTGTTTGCCACGCACGGCGGCGCGTGGGGCAGGCGCGAGCTGATCGAGTCACTCGCAACGGACCTCGCCTGCAATACCTACGGCAGCACCGCCCTCGGGGAGCTCGTGGATCCGATCCTGCGCGATGCGGCGCGGCGCGAGGGTTACCAGCTGCTGCCGCAGCAGGAGGA
Organism: Steroidobacteraceae bacterium; assembly: GCA_035488075.1. Lineage (GTDB taxonomy): Bacteria > Pseudomonadota > Gammaproteobacteria > Steroidobacterales > Steroidobacteraceae > 13-2-20CM-66-19. The sequence continues at coordinate 7,631 of DATHLO010000140.1, forward strand.
GCCGGTGGTCATCAATACCAAGGGACCCTCGGCCTCCGGTAAGAGCACCCTGCGTCCCCTGCAACGGCGTCTCGCCGGCAACATCGGCGTGCGCTGGAGTGATTTCGCGCTCATCAGCCCGGACATCTGGCGCAAGCAGCTGCTTGACTACGGCGCGCTCGGCACGGCGTACAAGTACGCCGGCGCCTTTACCTCCGAAGAGCTGCAGATCATCGATCACAAGCTCGACGGTTACATGGCCCGCAAACGCGCCCACGGTGAGATGTCGCACCTGATGATCGACCGCTTCCGCTTCGACAGCTTCGCGCCCCATTCAGACGAGGCGGGCAGTAATCTGCTGACGCGCTTTGGCCATACGGTCTATCTGTTCTTCATGATTACCCCGCCGGAACTGCTGGTCGAGCGCGCATGGAAACGCGGTCTGGAGGTGGGCCGCTACAAGGCCGTCGACGACACGCTCGCGCACAGCGTCGAGGCGTACGCCGGGATGTCCGATGTCTTCTTTACCTGGGTGCAGCGCACCGACAAGTCGGTCCACTTTGAGTTCCTGGACAACAGTGTGCAATTCGGCGAGCTGCCGCGTGTCATCGCCTTCGGCAGCAACCACACGTTCAACCTCTTGGACGTCAATGGCCTGCTGAACATCGAGCGCTTCAAGCGCATCAACGTCGACGCGCGCACGCCCGCGGCGCTTTATGCCGACCGCCCCTTGCTTGCGCCCGATCACAACGTCGGCTTCCTCAAGCGCTGCATCGAGCGCTTCCGCGAGGTCAACTTCGCCTCCCAGACGACCGGACGCGTTTATCTGCGGATCGCGGCGGGCGCGCCCCTACTGGTCGATCGCGCCGCACTGCAGGAAGCCGTCGCGGATCCCGGCACGCGTGCGGTGCTGCGCGCGGTGGCGCCGGGCGCGTTTGACGCGGCCGTGCCCGCTGCGGATTGCCCGCTGCACCTCGGGGCCATCGTGCAAGGTCCGGCGACACTGGGGCAGTGGGGCACAGCGCGCTAGCGAGTTGCCCGCGCACGGGGCAGGCGGCGCGCCGCCAGAGACTCTTAAAGACTAGCCGAGAAAATCGCAGTTACGGTCGACGTGCGTAGCGAGGTCGAGCGTGTGCTGGCGCGCCAGGCGTTCCGCGAGTTCGGTGTCGCGCCGCTCGAGCGCTTCGATGATCTTCAGGTGCTCGACGATGGAGCGGGCCGCGCGGTCGCTTTGCCCGATCGTGGCGCGGCGAATGGCGCGCACGTGCAAGAGCAGGTTGCGCGTGGCATCGATGATCGCCTGCGAGCCCCCGAGGCGGATCACCTCGGTGTGGAAGGCGATGTTGGCGTCGGAATACTCGTGCAGGTGCTCAGAGGGCGGGGAGTTCTGGAACTCGTCAAACAGGTGCCGCAGTTTCGCAATCTCCGCATCAGGCGCGTGCAGGGTTGCCAGCCGCGCCGCCATCGATTCGAGTGCCGCCCACATCTGGATCATCTCGATGATCTGACGCTTGGACTTGCGGATGATGTAGATGCCGCGCCGCGGCAGCGTGCGGATGAAGCCTTCCTGCTCCAGCAGCGACAGCGCCTCCCGAATGGGAGTACGACTCACCCCGAGCGCGGTAATCAGCTCCCGCTCATCCAGGCGCAGTTGCTGCTGCGCGTTGTAGATGTCCATATCGGCGATCGCGGCCTTCAGGTGAACGTACACCTGGTTGCGCAGACTGCTCGTGTTCAGCGGCGCCAGCGACAACGGCGCGGCACGCGGCGCGCGCTGCACTTTCTTCGCCGCGACGCTCATCGCAGGCTCCGCCGCCGCGTGGGTACGCACGGACGCCGCTTCACGTGGCACACGCTTGCAGCGGGTACAGGTGCGCGCCCAGTGGGCTGCCGCGCACGGGCCGGCCGCGCCCGGAACGCTCGCTCGGCTCAACGGCGCCGAATCGCCCGTGCCTCTGGGCACAGTCCATGAGTGCCCAGGAGAGCCGGCCGTAAAGCACGGCAGAGAACCCCATAAAGAGCGGCATCGCGAGTAACGAGAAAGCAAGTGTCATGCCCAATGACCCCCTGAGGGACAAATGCATTAGATATATCAAATCCTACACCGGCTCCGAGCACATTAGAACAAGGCTAAAGTTACAAATTGTGCACCCCGACGAAGCGCGCGGGTGCGCCGCCGGGCGGCCGAGGAGCGTCTCGCGGGCGCTACACTAAATTGCGGGCACGGCGCATCGATCGCATGCGGCGCGTAACTCAAGGTTGGCCTGAGCATCAATGCCTATGAACACGGGCACCTTGACGAAATGAAACGTGCAAATATATGGTATACCAGAGCTGCACGCGGCCGATGATGAGGTTCGCGTTCAGGTCAAAGTTGTGATTTTGCAACGCGTCGAGGGGGTGTGACGGGTGACTCAGTCTTCGTGCCTCCGCACTTCGTGCGCGACGTTTCGTCCCGAGACGGGCGCGCGGGCCACTGCCGCGCGTGCACATCATGGCATTACGCCGCCAACCCGGACTCCACGCCACATCCCGCGCTCAGCGCGAACCGGCGCCGCGTTGCGTCATGCACCGACTGCCGTCGACCGATCAGGTGCCGCGCGGCTTGCAGCAGCGAGCGGCGAACTGGGTACACCCGATAGCACACCTTTCCGCATCGCCCAGGCAACTCTGAGCCACCAGTTAAAAATCTAGGGGGAAAGATCATGAGTGCGAATCCGGCTTCCGTAACAACTACAAAATCGCCGCTGGCCAACCCATGGATCCAGTTGGCCATCGGGGTCATCTGTATGGCCGCCGTTGCCAACCTGCAGTACGGCTGGACCTTGTTCGTCAACCCGATCGATGCCAAGTACCACTGGGGACGAGCGGCGATCCAGGTCGCCTTCACGCTCTTTGTGCTGATCGAGACCTGGCTGGTGCCGGTGGAAGGCTATCTGGTCGATCGCTTCGGGCCGCGCTGGGTGGTGCTGGGCGGCGGCATCCTGGTGGCCATCGCCTGGGTCATGAACTCGAGTGCCGACACCCTGACGACGCTGTACGTGGCCGCGGCCATCGGCGGTATTGGTACCGGTGCGGTCTACGGCACCTGCGTCGGTAATGCACTGAAGTGGTTCCCGGGTCGACGCGGGCTCGCGGCCGGAATCACCGCTGCCGGCTTCGGCGCCGGCGCAGCGATCACGATCGCCCCGATCTCGAAGATGATCAACGCCCAGGGGTACGAGCACGCCTTCCTGTTCTTCGGCCTGTTGCAGGGCGCCATCGTGTTCGTGATGGCGTGGGGCATGTTGGTCGCGCCGACGCAGTTGCTGACCGCGAAGGTGAAGGCGAACCAGACCGCCATCGGTTACACCCCCGCGCAGGTGCTGCGCAGCCCGGTGTTCTACGTGATGTACCTGATGTTCGTGCTGATCGCATCGGGTGGTCTGACGATGGCCGCCTCGATGGCGCCGATCGCGAAGGATCTCGGCATCGAAAAGACCCCGGTCGCCCTCTTTGGCTTCGTCATGCCGGCGCTGGTATTCGCGCTGTCGCTGAACCGCATTTTTGATGGCGTGGGACGCCCCTTCTTCGGCTGGCTATCCGATCAGATCGGACGCGAGAACACGATGGCGCTCGCGTTCACGCTCGGAGCCATAGCGCTCTTTGCGCTCAGCCGCTCGGGCAGCAGCCCGGTCGTGTTCGTGCTGGTCACGGCGATGTACTTCGGTGTTTACGGCGAGATATTCAGTCTCTTCCCGGCCACGCAGGGCGATACCTTCGGAGCGAAGTTCGCCGCGGCCAACGCCGGGTTGCTGTATACCGCCAAGGGTGCCGGCGCCTTGCTCGTGCCGGTAGCGGCGGTCATCGCGAAGTCCCGCGGCTGGGGCTCGGTGTTCACGATCGCCATGACGTTCAACCTAATCGCAGCATTCCTCGCGCTCGTGGTGCTCAAGCCCATGCGCGTGCGGCACTTTGCGGCGGGCGGACCGGCGGCAGCCAGTGTCGGCACCGCCGCGGGCACACGAACCACCTAGAGCACAGAAGCGGCATCACCTGAAGATCCGCGGTGCGTTGGCTCGTAGCCGGCGCACCGCGATCGAATTTCGAGTCGGAGGCGAGATGGCAAGTCCAAACCCAGTTCCCACACCGCCCAAGGCGACCACAGCCGAAGACACCCTGCAACGCAAAAGCCGCGAAGCGGGCGTGGTCTCCGGCGGGCATCTGGTCGCCAAGGCACTGAAGAACGAAGGCGTCGATACGATCTTCACCCTCTGTGGCGGACACATCATCGACATCTACGACGGCTGCGTGGATGAGGGCATTCGCATCATCGACGTGCGCCACGAACAGGTCGCCGCGCACGCCGCCGATGGCTACGCGCGCCAGACCGGCAAGCTCGGTTGTGTCGTAACCACCGCCGGGCCCGGTTGCACCAACGCCGTCACCGGCATCGCCACCGCTTTTCGTTCCGAGAGCCCGGTGCTGCATATCGGCGGCCAGGGCGCACTCACGCAGCACAAGATGGGCTCGCTGCAGGATCTGCCGCACGTTGACATGATGTCGCCGATCACCAAGTTTGCCGCGACGGTGCCCAGCACCGAACGCGTCGCCGACATGATCTCGATGGCGGCGCGCGAGGCCTTCAACGGCGCCCCGGGGCCGGTGTATCTGGAGATCCCGCGCGACGTGCTCGATCGGGAAGTGGACGCGACCAAGGCGATAGTTCCCAAGTCCGGACACTACCGCGCCTCGACGCGCTCGCTCGGTGACCCGCGCGACATCGAGAAGCTCGCCGACATCCTGGTCAACTCCGAGCGGCCGGCGATCCTCTACGGCCAGCAGGTGTGGACCGCGCGCGGCCAAGCCGAGGCGGTGGCCCTGCTGCGCGGCCTGGATATTCCCGGCTACTTCAACGGCGGCAGCCGCGGGCTGCTGCCCCCGGGCGACCCGCATCACTTTGATCGCACCCGTGGCAACGCGTTCGCCGATGCCGACGTCATCGTGATCGTCGGCACGCCGTTTGATTTCCGCATGGGCTACGGACGGCGCATCAGCACCAAGGCGACGCTCGTGCAGATCGACATGGACTACCGCACGGTCGGCAAGAACCGTGACATCGACCTCGGGCTGGTCGGACATCCGGGCGCCATCCTCGGGGCGGTACTGCAGGCGGCCAGCGGGCGCCTGAAGTCGGACAAGCGCGAGGCGCGGCGCGAGTGGATGAAGAAGCTGACCGCCGCCGAGGCGGCCGCCGGTGAGAAGCTGCTGCCGCTGTTCAAATCGAACAACACCCCGATCCACCCATACCGGGTGGCGTACGAGCTCAATGAGTTTCTCGCCGACAACACCATCTACATTGGTGACGGCGGGGATGTCGTTACGATCTCAGCGCAAGCGGTCCGTCCGCGCCGCCCGGGACAGTGGATGGATCCGGGCGCGCTCGGCTCACTCGGCGTCGGCACCGGGTTTGCGATCGCCGCGGGCCTCGCCAACCCGGACAAGGAGGTGCTCTGCTACTACGGCGACGGCTCCTTCGGCATGACGGGGTTCGACATGGAGACCGCCAATCGCTTCGGCGTGCCCTACATCGCAGTCATCGGCAATAACTCCGCGATGAATCAGATCCGCTACGGCCAGCTGGCCAAGTACGGCGAACAGCGCGGCAACGTCGGCAATCTGCTCGGCGATGTGCCCTTCGGCAAGTTCGCCGAGATGCTGGGCGGCTACGGCGAGGAAGTCCGCGACCCGGCCCAGATCGCACCGGCGCTCAAGCGGGCGCGCGAGTCGGTGCAGCGCCTGCGCAAGTCAGCGGTCATCAACATCTGGGTTGATCCGCGCGAGTACGCCCCCGGCACCAAGAATCAGACGATGTACAAGTGAGACCGGGCGTGAGGAGCGTTGTATGAGCAAGGCGTTAGATGGCGTTCGCATCCTGGACTTCACGCACGTGCAGTCCGGTCCGACGTGCACGCAGTTGCTGGCCTGGTTCGGCGCGGATGTGATCAAGGTCGAGCGCGCGGGCGCCGGGGACATCACGCGCGAGCAGTTGCAGGATATCCCGGACGTGGACAGCTTGTATTTCACCATGCTGAACCACAACAAACGCTCGATCACGCTTGACACCAAGCACGCGCGCGGCAAGGCAGTGCTCGAGCGGCTGATCAAACACTGCGACGTGCTGGTCGAGAACTTCGCTCCCGGCGCGCTCGATCGCATGGGCTTCACCTGGGAGCGCATTCAGCAGCTTAACCCGAAGATGATTGTCGCCTCGATCAAGGGCTTCGGTCCCGGACCGTACGAGGACTGCAAGGTCTACGAGAACGTGGCGCAGTGCGCCGGGGGCGCCGCCTCGACCACCGGCTTCGACGACGGCCCGCCGTTGGTCACCGGCGCGCAGATCGGCGACAGCGGCACGGGGCTGCATCTGGCGCTCGGCATCGTGTGCGCACTGTATCAGCGCAAAAGCAGCGGCCGCGGCCAAAGAGTGCTCGCCGCCATGCAGGACGGGGTGCTCAACCTGTGCCGCGTGAAGCTGCGCGACCAGCAGCGTCTCGCGCGCACCGGCGTCATGAAGGAATACCCGCAGTACCCGGAGAGCAAGTTCGGCACCGCGGTGCCGCGCGCCGGTAACGCCTCCGGCGGCGGCCAGCCGGGCTGGATCATCAAATGCAAGGGTTGGGAGACCGATCCGAACGCGTATCTGTACTTCATCACTCAGGCGCCCGTGTGGAAAGAGATCTGCAAGGTGATCGGCAAGGAAGAGTGGATCACGGACCCGGATTACGCCACGCCGAATGCGCGCCTGCCGCGTCTGAAGAAGGTGTTCGCCGCGGTGGAAGCCTGGACGATGACCAAGACCAAATTCGAGGCCATGGCGGAGTTCAACCAGCACGACATCCCGTGCGGTCCGATCCTGTCGATGGAGGAGCTGGCCGCCGAGCCGTCGCTGCGCACGAGCGGCACGATCGTTGAGGTGGATCACCCGAAGAGGGGCAAGTACTTAAGCGTCGGTAACCCGATCAAGCTCTCCGACAGCATCACCGAGGTCAAGCGTTCCCCGCTGCTGGGCGAGCACACACAGGAAGTGCTGCAGGAACTCGGCCTCGGCAGCGCGGAGATCGCCACTCTCAAGTCCGAAAACGTGATCTAGCAGGGAACGCATGGCACACGACAAGAACAAGGTCCGCAAACTGCTGGATGAGGCCCGCGCCGCCGGCCGCACTTCGCTGACCGCGCCGGAAGCGCGCGGAGTGTGCGAGGCCTACGGCATCGCGGTGCCGAAGGAAGGCGTGGCCCGCAGCGCCGCCGAAGCGGCGCGCCTGGCCTCCGACATCGGCTTCCCGGTGGTGATGAAAATCATCTCACCGCAGATCCTGCACAAGACCGAGGCGGGCGGTGTGCTCGTGGGCGTCGCGGCGGCTGACCAGGCATCGCAGGCCTATGCCACGCTGCTCGACAACGCCCGCAAGTACGATCCGAAGGCTGAGATACTGGGCGTGCAGGTGCAGCAGATGCTCAGTGGCGGCCAGGAAGTGATCATCGGCGCGGTCACCGACCCGGCCTTCGGCAAGCTCGTCGCCTTCGGCCTGGGCGGCGTGCTGGTGGAAGTATTGAAGGACATCACCTTCCGACTCGCCCCCACCTCGGCGCAGGAGGCGACCTCGATGCTCGACAGCATCGCCGCGGCGCAGATTCTGCGCGGCGTGCGCGGCGGCAAGGCGGTGGATCGCGAATCCCTCGCCGCCATGATCGAGCGGGTGTCGGCGCTGGTGGCGGACTTCCCGGAAATCTCCGAGATGGACCTGAACCCGGTGTTCGCCTCCGAACGCGGCGCGACCGCCGCCGACGTGCGCATCGTGCTCGATTTCAAGCCCGCGCCGGCGCGCTACCGGCCGAGTGAAGCGACGGTCGTGGCGCAGATGAACCGCATCATGAAGCCCGACGCCGTCGCCGTCATCGGGGCCTCGGCCGAGAACGGCAAGATCGGCAACTCGGTGATGAAAAACCTGATCAACGGCGGCTATCAGGGTGCGATCTATCCCATCCACCCGAGCGCGGAATCCATCCTCGGCCGCAAGGCCTACAAAAGCGTCAAGGACGTCCCCGGCGAGATCGACCTGGCCGTGTTTGCCATTCCGGCGAAGTTTGTCGCCCAGGCCCTGACCGAGGTGGGCGAGAAGAAGATCCCCGGTGCGGTGCTGATCCCGTCCGGTTTCGCCGAGACCGGCAACGTCGCCGGCCAGACCGAGCTGGTGGAGATCGGTCGCAAATACAATGTGCGCCTCATGGGACCGAACATCTACGGCTTCTACTACACGCCCAAGAACCTGTGCGCCACGTTCTGCACCGCCTACGACGTCAAGGGCAAGGCAGCGCTGTCCTCGCAGTCCGGGGGCATCGGCATGGCGATCATCGGCTTCTCGCGCTCGGCGCGCATGGGCGTCTCGGCGATCGTCGGGCTCGGCAACAAGTCGGACATCGATGAGGATGATCTGCTGCTGTTCTTCGAGCAGGACGACAACACCCAGATCATTGCCCAGCACTGCGAGGATCTGAAGGACGGGCGCGCGTTCGCCGAGGTCGCCAAGCGCGTCTCGAAGAAGAAGCCGGTGGTCATGCTGAAGGCCGGGCGCACCAGCATGGGCGCGCGCGCGGCGAGCTCGCACACCGGAGCGCTGGCGGGCAACGACAAGATCTACGAGGACGTGTTGCGGCAATCGGGCGTCATCCGCGCGCGCTCGCTGCGCGACCTGCTCGAGTTTGCCCGCGGCATCCCGGTGCTGCCGACGCCCAAGGGTAACAACGTCGTGATCATCACCGGGGCCGGCGGCTCCGGGGTGCTGCTCTCGGACGCATGCGTGGACAACGATCTGACCCTGATGGCGATGCCACCGGACCTGGATGCCGCCTTTCGCAAGTTCATTCCGCCCTTCGGTGCGGCCGGCAATCCGGTCGACATCACCGGCGGGGAGCCACCGGCCACCTATCAGAAAACCGTGCGCCTGGGTCTGGAGGATCCGCGCATTCATGCGCTGATCCTCGGCTACTGGCACACCATCATCACCCCGCCCATGGTCTTCGCGCGACTCATGGTCGAGGTCGTGGACGAGATGCGCGCCAAGGGCTTCGTGAAGCCGGTGGTCGCCTCGCTCGCCGGTGATGTCGAGGTGGAGGAAGCCTCCGAATATCTCTACCAGCACGGCATCCCTGCCTACGCGTACTCGACCGAGATTCCGGTCGCGGTGCTCGGTGCGAAGTATCGCTGGGCGCGCGGCGCCGGGCTCATCCCTGCCGTCTGAACACAGGCGCGCCGCGTGCACAAAGACACAGTTTTCTTGAGGTAAGCGCTCTCGGTTTATTCACAGCTCGGAAGGGGGATCTTTATGTTTGGCACTAGGATGCTCAGATCGCTGGTCGCGGTGCTCGCAGCGGTACTGATCGTTTTCAGCTATTCAGGCCCAACCGTTGCGCAGTCCACGGACGCGGATACGCAGGCTCGTATGCGCAGTCTGCAGCAGCAGCTCGATGAGCTGCAAAAGCAGCTGCAGAGTTTGAAAGACCAGCAGGCGAAAGCCGCAGCGGATCAGCAGAAGATCGCTGCCGACCAGCAGAAAATGGCTGCGGACCAGCAGAAGGTAGTTGCCGAATCGGCGAAGACGGCCAAGACGGTCAGCACTACTGGCAAGGCCTTCGACACATTCATGAAGGGCTTCTTCGGCACCTTCGACGTGTCCATCGATTACACAACCAAGGGCATGAACGGCTTCGTCGCCTATCCGTACTCTCTGGCACCGGGGGTCACGAGTCCCACCGGTCCGTTCGTTGTCTCCGGACCCGCCAAGGGCGGCGGCGCCGGGCCGTACGGGCGCGTTGGCTGGCTGGCGGCGATGTCCAGCAACGGCTCGAACATCGGCTACCGCGGTACGCATGAGATCGGCAACTCGCGCGTGGACTTCATCTATCAGGTGTCGACCTCGCTCAACATGGCGGCCGCACCGGGACTGCAGAACACCTGGACCAAGTCCTCGAATACCGTGCAGGGAGCCATCGGGCTCGGTGACACCTACGTCGGGTTTCAGGAGAAAGAGTGGGGCAAGTTGAAGTTCGGTGAGATGTACATGCCTTACAAGACCGCTACGGACCGGCTGAATCCGTTCTCAGGAACGCTGGGTGATTACTCGGTGATCATGGGCAATACGGGCGGCGACAACCGTGTGGAATTCGGGACGCGCATGGATCACGTGATCATGTACAACTCGCCCACCTGGTCCGGCTTCAGCTTCGATGCGGCCTACTCGCTGGGTCAGAACGTGGACCCCAACAACGATCTCACCTCGGAAGGGTCACCGGACTGCTCAGGAGGCAACAACCCGGGTAGCGGCAACCTGTTCCTGAACTGCGACGACGGCGGCTTCAACTACGCGTACAGCGGCGACCTGAAGTTCGAGACGGGCGGCCTGTATCTCACCGCTGCCTACGAGTTGCACAGCGGAGTGAACCGCAGCAGCGACGGCATCGGCGCGAACAATCCGTACTACGCGTATCTGTTCGGTCTGGGCCCCAACAATGCCCTCAGCGCCCAGCTGCTCGACTGGTCGGACTACCTGGCGTTTCAGGGGGAATATCCGGGCGCGGCAGCGGCCGGTTCGCCTGGGTATAACACCAACGTCGACGTGGTCAATGAATGGGCGATGAAGTTCGGTGGGCAGTACCACTTTGACTTCGGACTGACCATCTCCTACATCTATGAGGACCTGCATCGCTCTCTCGGGCAGGCAATGGAGTTTCAGAACGAGCGTCAGCGCACCGGTGACTGGCTGGCAGCCGAGTACGTCTTCAATGGTGGTGCCGATCGCGTCGCCCTTGGCTGGGCACATGCCGGTGCCAGCGTCGGCGATCCGGGTGGACAGCACAACTACAACCCGTACTGGTTTGGCAATCAGGCCAACATGTACACCTTCGGCTGGTGGCACAAGCTCGACAAGCAGCTGACGGCGTATTTGAATTTCGCTGAGACCGCCAACGATGGTAATGCGCACTATGACATCGGTGCCGGTGGCCACGGGATTAAGACCGACTGCCACGATGCTACGCACAACCAGTTCGTGGACTACAGCAGTGCGGGTCCGACCACCTGGGGCGGCTGCCATCCGCTTGGCGTTTCGACCGGTATCAACTTCAAGTTCTAAGAGGGCAACGGGTGGGCCAAGCCCGTTTGGGGCCGGCGTGGCAGCGGCCAGGCACAATCCGAGCGGCCTCTTCCTAGCGACGGCGCTGGGAGAGGTCGCTCTGTGGGCCTGGACGACGGCACTCGCACAGACGCCCCCGGGCGAGGTGCCGCGCCAGGAAGTCACCGTGAGCGCGAGCCGCCTATCGGACGCCGTGCTCACGGCGAAGGTGGAGCAGGCGCTGCACGATGATCCGTACATCTTTGCCAATCACATGAGCGTCGTGAC
>DATHLO010000141.1:0-2837 GCA_035488075.1 Steroidobacteraceae bacterium
CAACTGCGCCCTACTCACCGCCCTTCTGCACTACGGTGAAACGCCCGCAGGTGCGCCGCTGGTGGGCGACGTGCCGTTCAAATTGGTGCGCGCCATCACGCAAACGCGCGGCAGCCGCGATCACTGGGAGAATACCCAGGAAAACGTGTTCTGCACCACGGCGCTCACGCAGTATGCGGCGCTCTATGAAAAGGAGCCCCCGGTGTTGCAGGCCACGGCCACGCTGGATGGCGCGGCCATAGGACGGGCGAAATTCACCGCCTTTCGGGATGCGCCCGCGGTGGTCGCGCGGCCGAACGGCGCGGCGGAGGCCGGCCGCAAGGCCGCCGTGCACATCGACCGCGAAGGCACCGGGCGTCTCTACTACGCCACGCGCCTGTCGTACTCCCTCGCGGATCGAGCGGCGACAGAGACCAACGCCGGCATCGAGGTGCACCGCGAGTACAGCGTGCAGCGCGACGGGCGCTGGCAACTGCTCTCCTCGCCGGTAAGCGTGACCCGCGGCGAGTTGGTGCGCGTCGATGTGTATCTCTCGCTGCCGGCGGCGCGTCACTTCGTGGTGGTGGATGATCCCGTGCCCGGCGGATTGGAGCCCGTCAACCGCGAGCTGGCGACGGCGTCGACGGTGGATGCGGACGCCACGGAGTTCCAGGCGGCGGGCGGGTCGTGCTGGTTCAAGTACTCGGACTGGAGCGAGTATGGGATTGACCTCTGGTGCTTCTATCACCGCGAGCTTAAGCACGAAGCCGCCCGCTTCTATGCGGATTATCTGCCGGCCGGGCACTACCATTTGAGCTATGGCGCCCAGGCCATGGCCGAAGGTGAATTCAGCGCCTCCCCGACCAAGGCCGAGGAAATGTACGACCCCGATGTCTACGGCAAAGGCCTGCCCGCCCAGGTCACGGTCCGTCATGAATAAACAGCCCACCGCTCAGGTACCGTCAACGACTCGACCGGCTACGCCGCACGCCCGGCGCCTACGAATTTACCGCGCGTTGCTCACGGTCACGCTCGCGTCGGCCGCGGCACTCGCCGTCGCCACCTGGGCATCGCTGCGCGACTTCCCGCAGGACCTCGCCGCCCTCACCGGCTCGGCGATCAAGTCCCAGGTGCTGGCACGCGATGGCACGCCGTTGAGCTATACGCTCGAGAATGCATGGAATACCACCGACGCGGTGCCGCTTGCCGTGGTGCCCGCGTTGCTGCAAAACGCGTTCATCGTCGCGGAAGATCAGCATTTCTACCAGCACCATGGCGTCGACTGGCCGGCGCGCGCAGCAGCGCTGTGGCTCGATCTGCGGCAAGGCGCGCCGATTCGCGGCGCCAGTTCCATCACCGAGCAAGTCGTGCGCATGATTCATCCGCGGCCGCGCAATCCGTGGTCGCGATGGGTCGAGGGTTTCGAGGCCGCCCGCCTGGACGCACGTCTGTCCAAGCAGCAGATCCTCGAGTTCTATTTGAATCAAGTCCCCTATGCCGAACGCCGTCGCGGCGTCGTGCAGGCGGCGCACCTCTATTTCGATCGCGGGCTCGACACTCTGTCGCCGGGCGAGCAATTGGCCCTGGCGGTGCTGGTGCGCTCGCCGGCGGGAATGGACCTGCGGCACAACCCTTCCCGCGCGCGGCGCGCGCTCGAGCAGCTGGCGGACCGACTGCAGCAGCGCGGCGACCTGAGCGCCGCGCAGCGTGCCGAGGTGCGCAGCGACCCCTGGGTGCTGAATGGCGCGCCGGCCGCGCCCGACGCCAGCCACTTCGTCCGCCACGCGCTGGACGTGGGTCGAACGGGACCCGTGTCCGCGCAAGTCCGCACCACCTTGGATCCGCACGTACAGCTCGTCGCGCAGAAGATCCTCGACGGCGCTCTGGCCGATCTCGCCAGGCGCCACGTGCATGACGGCGCCCTCCTCGTCATCGATCACCGGCACAACGAAATTCTCGCCTGGGTGGTGGGGCGTGCCGCGCCGTCCCGCGCTGCGGCCGACTCTGCCGGCGGCTATGACACCCTGCTCACGCCGCGGCAACCCGGGTCAACCATGAAACCGCTGCTCTATGCGCTGGCACTCGAGCGCGGCTGGACTGCGGCCACCTTGATCGACGATGCCGAGCTCTCGGAATCCATGAGCGGCGGTCAGCACACCTTCCACAATTACAGCCATCGGCACTACGGGCCTCTGCGGCTGCGCGAAGCCCTCGGCAACTCGCTCAACATCCCGGCGGTGAAGACGCTCAAATTCGTGGGCGAGGACGTCTTCATGGAGCGTCTGCACGCGCTCGGGGTGACCAGCCTCACCCAGCATCCGGAGTTCTACGGTGATGGCCTCGCGCTTGGCAATGGCGAGGTGTCGTTATACGAGATGGCGCAGGCGTATGCGGCACTGGCGCGCGCCGGGCGCTATCAGCCGCTCACGCTGCTGGCGCATGACTCCACGCCGCGGCCCGAGGTGAGCGTGTTCACCCCGGCGGTCGCGACGTTGATCGGCAACATCCTCGCTGATCCCGAGGCACGCCTGCGCGAATTCGGGCGCGGACTGCAATTCCCGGTGGAGACCGCCATCAAGACCGGCACCTCGACGGACTATCGCGACGCCTGGGCCATCGCCTTTGATTATCAGCACACCATCGCCGTATGGATGGGCAATCTCGATGGCGCCGCGACCGATGGCGTCACCGGCGCCGTCGGGCCGGCCATGGTACTGCGGACGCTTTTCTCCGAGCTCAATCGAAATCAAGACGCGCGCCCGCTCGCACTGAGCCGCGATCTCACGCGCGCCAAGATCTGCCGCATCGATGGGCGTCCGGCCGACGATGAGTGCCACACCACGACCGAGTGGTTCGTG
>DATHLO010000142.1:0-3556 GCA_035488075.1 Steroidobacteraceae bacterium
GAGCGCGCTCTCCTCCAGCCAGGTGAGCAGGCGCCGCGCCAGACCGCGGCGGCGGTGCGCCGGATGCACCGCCAGCAGGTTCAGGTGTGCGCTCTCATCCGCGTAGCGCATGATCGCAAAGCCGGCGATGGTATGCGCGTAGCGCCCGGTCAGTACGACGCTGTCGGCATCGCGCACGTGCCAGTCGATGCGCACGGCACCCCAGGCGGGCCTAAGTCCGCTCTCGACGAACTGCTGCGACATTCGGGCGAGCCAGGCGGCATCGTCGCGGCGCGCGGGCTCAATGCGGTAACCGTCCACGCATTTAAGGATAGCGCGGGCGGGCGTTTTCAGGCGAGCGTGTGGAACACCTTCTGCACGTCATCGTCCTGCTCAAGGCGGTCGATGAGCGTGAGCACCTCGGTCGCCTGGGCCTCGGGCAACTCGGTGGGCACCGTGCAGATGTACTCGTGCTCGGCGGACAGGGGCGTGATGCCGCGCGCCTCGAGCGCCTCCTGCAGTCTGCCGAAGTCGGCGAACGCGCCGCGGATCACCAGCTGGGCTTCGCCCTTCTCCCCGGTGCTTTCGCCCATCTCATCGAGACCGTGATCCATGAGGTACAGCTCAAGGTCGTCCTGGTCGAGGCCGCCGGGGGTCAGCCGAAAGACCCCCATCTTGCGGAACAGGAAGCTGACGCTGCCGCTCGTGGCAAGGTTACCGCCGTTCTTGGTGATGATGTTGCGCACACCCGCCACCGTGCGCGTTGGGTTATCGGTCGCGGTCTCCACCAGCAGCGCCACGCCGTGGGGCGCGTAGGCTTCGTAGAGCACTTCCTGGTAGTTCGCCGCGTCGCGCCCGGCGGCGCGCTTGATGGCCGCCTCGATCTTGTCCTTCGGCATGTTGACGGCGCGCGCGTTCTGGATGGTCCGCCGCAGCATCGGATTGGAGGCCGGGTCCGTGCCGCCCGCCTTGACGGCCATGGTGATGTCCTTCGCAATGCGCGCGAACTGCTTCGCCATGCGGTTCCACCGCGCGAACATCGTGTGCTTTCTGACTTCGAAGATGCGTCCCATGGCGCGCATGGTGCACGAAGCATTAGGAGCGTGCCAGCCGCGCGGGCGGCGCGTGCACTCGCGTGAACGATGCGGGAAGAGGGCGTGCGCGCAGCAGCGCGCGGGTGTGGCGCTAGGCGAGCTCGGCGTGCAGGACGCGCAGGCGCCGGCGCTGCAGGTTCAGACGCAGCTCGATGTCGCGCAGCTTGCTTTGCAGGTCGACCTGCTCCCACTGCTCAAGCACGGCGCGCTTCTTCTCACCGAGCCACTCTTCCTTGACGCGCGCCCAGTCGGCCACGGCGGCGAGGAAGTTCTCGTACTCGTGCGCCAGCCGCGCGCGCAGCGGTTCCAGGCGCGAGCGCGCCTCTGCCGGGCAGTTCGCCAGGCGCGCCTGGGCGCGCGTGAACTGCATGGCGAGCAGTGCTTTCTGGATCTGGAAGACCGGCGTGCGCTTCAGACGCCGCGCCAGGCCCACGAGGCTCAGGGCCCCGATCATCCACTTGGTCGGATCCCACTGCCACCAGCGCACGCCGTTGCGGTAGTCGTGCGCGAACATGTGGTGGAAGTTGTGGTAGCCCTCCCCATAGGTCACGACGGCGAGCACCGGGTTGTCGCGCGCGCTGTTGTCCTCGGTGTACGGCCGCTTGCCCCACATGTGGGCGAGGGAGTTGATGAAGAAGGTGACGTGGTGGCTCCACACCAGGCGCATGAAGCCGGCGAGGATCAGCATGCCCCAGACGTCCCCGACGATGACACCGGCGAGCAGCGTCAGGCCAAAGTTGGCGAGTAACGCGAGCGGCACGTAGTAACGATGCTGGAACGCGAGTACCGGATCACGCTTGAGGTCCGGAATGTTGGTGAAGTCCTCCCGCCCGCTGGGGTACTCGCGCAGCATCCAGCCGATGTGCGAGAACCAGAAGCCGCGCCGCGCCGAATAAGGATCCCGGTCCTCATCATCAACGTGCAGGTGATGGGTGCGGTGCCCGCTCGCCCAGGCGAACACGCTGTTCTGCAGCGCCATCGTCCCGAACACGAGCAGGAACAGCCGCAGGCTCCAGTGCGCCTCATAGGTGCGGTGCGCCCAGAGGCGGTGGTAGCCGGCCGTAATCGCCATGCCGCTCGCCCCGGTGAAGAACAGCGCCACCGCCCAGGTGCTCAGCGTGAACCCATGGACGATGCCGTACCAGGGCACGGCGACCAGGGCGATGGCAGCCGTTAGAAGAAACATCAGGGCGTTGACCCAGACGAGGGGCGGCTTGGGCTCGGGGCGCGTGGCTGCGTTCATGCCGGAATATGTCAGTGGGTATGCGGAAAAAAAGGCAGGGTAACTTATCACGCCCGCGCGCGCGGCGTGGGGGACTTGCGTCCCCCTTTGGGGCGTGCCGCCCAAGCTCAAGGGGCGCCCCGGGCCGGGCCGCGATTGAGGTGCCCCGGGTAGCGCCCCCGGGCGGGCGCCCGGCTCGGGGCCCGTGGGCGCCTGCGGCCTCGCGCATTCGGGCAGGGCTGCATGCTACCGTTGCGACCCCCGCGAAGGGCCTGAGGAGCAACCGTGACCGAAAGTCGAACACTCGCACGCCTCACCGTGCCGACGCTCGTGGCGCTGGCCGCGGTGTGCAGCGCGCAGCCCCCGCCGGCCGCCTCCGGGGAGTCCCCGATCGCGCCGCCGGCGGTCGAGAAAGCCGCGCACACCTATATCACCCAGGCGGCCCTCGCCGCGCCGATCCGCTTTCTGGCCTCCGACCTGCTCGAGGGCCGCGGACCTGCCACGCGCGCCGATGAGCTCACGCGGCTGTACCTGCAGACCCAGCTCGAGGGCATCGGCTATCAGCCCGCGTTCGCCAATGGCGCCTGGCAGCAACCCTTTGACATCGTCGGCCTGAAAGCGCAGTTCCCCAAGACCTGGAGCTTCAGCGCTGCCGCAGCCAAGATCGACCTCACCTGGCGCGTGGACTACATCGCAGTCAGCGGCTTGCAGCAGGAACAGGTCAACCTCAGCAACGCGCAGCTGGTGTTCGTCGGCTACGGCATCCAGGCCCCCGAGTACCACTGGGATGACTTCAAGGGCGTGAATCTCACGGGGAAGATCCTCGTGATGATGAACAACGATCCGGACTGGGACCCGAATCTCTTCGCCGGCAAGCGGCGCCTGTACTACGGGCGCTGGGACTACAAGTACGAGAGCGCGGCGCGCCAGGGAGCGGCGGGCGCGATCATCATCCACACCACCGCCTCCGCAGGCTACCCCTGGCAGGTCGTGCAGAGCTCCTGGGGCGGCGAGCAGTTTGAGCTGCCTGCCGGCAAGGAGCCGCGCATGAGCTTAAAGGCCTGGACCACCGAGGACGCCGCGCGCCGCCTCGTCAAGGCGGGCGGCCAGGACCTGGATAAGCTCATCCAGGCGGCGCACTCGCGCGACTTCAAGCCGGTGCCGCTCAGCGTCACGACCTCGATCGCCTTCACCAACACGCTCTCGCGCGTGAAGACCGCCAACGTCGGTGGCGTGCTGCCGGGCAATGATCCGAAGCTCG
>DATHLO010000143.1:0-5441 GCA_035488075.1 Steroidobacteraceae bacterium
AATGTCGAGCTCGGGGCCGTCGGCCCGGCCGAGTTCATCCCGGTCGCCGAGGAGACGGGCCTCATCCATGCGATCGGCAAATGGGTGCTGCGCACCGCCTGCAAGCAGGCACGGCTATGGCGTGACGAGGGCTTGCCGTTCCAGCGCATAGCCGTCAACGTCTCCGGGCGGCAGTTCGCCCTCGCCGAGTATCCGGCCGAGGTCGCTGCCATCCTGGAGGAGACGGGCCTGGAGCCTTCGGCGCTTGAGCTCGAGATTACCGAGTCGGTCGTTATGGCGGACGAGGCGTGGGCGCAGAAGGCCATCAACGAGCTGAAGCAGCTGGGAATCTCGCTGGCGATCGATGACTTTGGCATCGGCTACTCGAGCTTCGGACGTCTGCGACATTTCTCCGTCGACCGACTCAAGATCGATCGTTCCTTTGTCAGCAGCGTCACCGAGTGCAACGACGATCGCGCCATCGCGGCGGCCATCATCGCGATGTCCCGCTCGCTGCGTATCAATGTCACGGCCGAGGGCGTGGAGAACTTCCCCCAGCTGGCCTTCCTGCAGGAGCAGGAATGTCAGGACGCGCAGGGGTTTTTGCTCAGCCGCCCGCTGGCGCCGGAGGCGGCGCGTGAGCTGCTGCGGCGGGTTAACGATGCGAGCGACGAGTCGCGTACCCAGCGTCTCAAGGTGATCATCGGCTAGCAGCAGCCGGGGCGCGCACACACTGCCCGCGCGGCGATGCCCTTGCGGCGCGCATTTTCCGCGTAGAATCGGCCTGGTTTGCTTTGACAGTGAATCGGGTTCATGAAGACCGCGCTCGCCGACTTCATCAAGGACACCCCCGCGGGACGCGAGGCGCAGGCCATTCTGCGCAGCTGCGTGCATTGCGGCTTCTGCCTGGCAAGCTGCCCGACCTATCAGCTCCTCGGCGACGAACTCGACAGCCCGCGCGGGCGTATCTATCTCATGAAACAGCTGCTCGAGGGCGCGCCGGTGACCGCCAGCACGCAGCTGCACCTGGATCGCTGTCTTGAGTGCCGCGCCTGCGAGAGTGCCTGTCCCTCCGGGGTACAGTACGGGCGACTGCTGGACCTCGGCCGCTCACTCACGCAGGAACGCGTGCCGCGCAAGCCACTCGCGGCCGCCCAGCGCTATCTGCTGCGCAAGATCGTGCCGTACAGCGCACGCGCCCGCTCGCTGCTGAACCTTGCGCGCGTCGCGCGCCCGTTTCTGCCGGCTGCCCTGAAGTCACAGGTGCCGCAGCTGCCCGCGCGCGCGACCGTGGCTGCATTGCGTTGGCCCACGGCGCGCCATACGCGCCGCGTCATACTGCTCGCGGGTTGCGTGCAGCCGGTTCTCGGTGCGGGCATCAATCCTGCGGCCGCCAGAGTTCTTGACCGGCTGGGCATTTCCGCCATTCCCGTCGCCGCGGCCGGTTGTTGCGGCGCCGTGACGCACCATCTGGCGGCCGAGGAGGAGACCCTTGCGCAGCTGCGGCGCAATGTCGATGCCTTGTGGCCCGAGATCGAGCGGGGCGCAGAGGCTGTGACTGTGACTTCCAGCGCCTGCGCGGCGATGCTGAGCGATTACGGACGGCTGCTGCAGGATGAGCCGCGCTATGCGGCGCGCGCGGCGCGCGTGAGCGCTCTGGCGCGCGATATCAGTCAGGTGCTGGAGACCGAGGGCGTCGCCCTCAAGGCGGCGCTGCAGCGGCGCCCCGTGCGCAACAGCGCACCCGCCACCAAGGTCGCCTTCCAGGCCCCCTGCAGCCTGCAGCACGCGCTCAAGGTCAGCGGCGTGATCGAGCCTTTGCTGCTCGCCGCCGGCTTCAGCCTCACACCGGTGACTGACGGGCAGCGTTGCTGCGGCTCAGCGGGCACCTACTCGATTCTGCAGCCCGAGTTGTCGCAGCAGCTGCTGCACGCGAAGCTGAGCGCGCTCGAAAGCGGCGCGCCCGATGTCATCGCTACCGCCAATATCGGCTGCCTGCACCACCTGCGCAGCGCAGCCCGCGTGCCGGTGCGTCACTGGATCGAGTTGCTCGACGAAAGACTTCCGGGTGGCTGACCAGTGGGGCGAGCGCATGCCGCGCTCGGTCGGCCTGCTGCAGACCATTGCTGTGTCGGTGGGCGTCGCCATCGGCAGCGGAATTTTCCGCGTACCCGCCACGGTCGCAGCGCAGCTGCAGGCGCCGGGGGCAATTCTCCTGTGTTGGGTCCTGGGTGGCATCATCGCCCTGTGCGGCGCGCTCACGGTCGCCGAGCTCGCCGGCGCGCTGCCACGCTCGGGCGGCATCTTCGCGTATCTGCTCGAAGCCTACGGGCCGGTGCCGGCGTTTCTCTTCGGCTGGACGGAGCTCGTCGTCATCCGCGCGGCCGCGCTCGGCGCGATCGCTACCATATTTGCCGAGTATCTCGGCTACTTCTGGCCGCTCACGCCGCAGCAGGTCCGCTACGCCGCAGCGCTCGCCATCGCCGTCATCGGCGCGATCAACTATGTCGGCGTGCAGCGCGCTGCAGCCCTGCAGAGCATCACCACGGCGCTCAAGTACGCCGCGCTTCTCGGGCTCGGACTACTGGCTTTCACCGCCCGCGGCGGCAGTGGCGCACATTTCTCCTCCCCGTGGGGCGCGGGCATGTCGCTGTCGTTGCTCGCGACCGCGCTCATCCCGGTGCTGTGGACTTACGACGGCTGGGCAGATCCGGCGACCATGGCCGGCGAAATCAGTGATCCGCAGCGCACTCTGCCACGCGCGCTGATCGCCGGTGCCCTGTGCGTGATGCTGGTCTATCTCGTCGTCAACGTCGGCTTCCTGTACGCGCTTGCCCCCGCGCAGATGGCAGACTCGAGTCTCATCGCCGCCACGGTTGCGGAGCGCATCCCGTTGCTCGGCAGCGCCGGGGCGGGCGCCATCGCCGCGGCCGTCGTCCTGGCCGCCTTCAGTGGGCTCAATGCCTCGATGATGACCGGGTCGCGGGTGTTCTTCGCGATGGCCGACCGCGGGCTGTTTTTTCGCTTCGCGGCGCGAATCTCCCCACGTTTCCACAGCCCCTCGGTGGCGATCGCCCTCGCCACGGTGCTGGGCGCGGCCTACGTGCTCGAGAACGACTTTGCCCAGCTGGCAGATAAGTTCGTCCTGGGAATCTGGCCGTTCTACGCACTCACGGTCGCAGCGGTGTTCGTCCTGCGCCGCACGCGCCCGGACCTGGTGCGCCCGTACCGCGTCTGGGGGTATCCGGTCGTGCCCGCGGTGTTTCTGCTCGCTTCGGTGCTCATGGTGGCGAATGCGCTGATCAGTGATCCGCACAACACCGGCATCACCTTCCTCATCATCCTTGCGGGCGTGCCGGTGTACTGGGTGCGCGCCCGGCTCATGCGTGCGCGGTGACGCGCTTAACGGCGCGCCTCAGCGGCGCGCGTAATAAGATAGCGCCTCCCTCAGGAAAGAGCCTATGAGCTTGCCCAAGGCCGGCAAAGGCGCCCTTGCGTTTATCTTCATCACGGTGCTGGTCGACTCGATCGGCTTTGGCATCATCCTGCCGGTATTACCGCGCCTGATCATGGAGCTGACCGGCGCCACCATTGATCGCGCGGCGGTGTACGGTGGTTGGCTGGCGTTCGTATACGCACTGACGCAGTTCTTCTGCGCCCCCGTGCTCGGCAATCTCAGCGATGCCTTCGGCCGCCGTCCGGTGCTCTTGTTCGCTTTGCTTGCGCTCGGCTGTGACTACTTCGTCATGGGATTCGCCCCGACGATCGGCTGGCTGTTCGTCGGGCGCACGATCGCGGGGCTCGCCGGCGCCTCTTTCACGCCCGCTTACGCCTATGTGGCGGATATTACCGAGCCGGCTAAACGCGCCCAGAGCTTCGGCCTCATGGGCGCAGCGTTTGGCGTCGGCTTCATCCTCGGGCCCGCCATCGGCGGCCTGCTCGGCGACTTAAGTCCGCGCGCGCCGTTCTTTGCAGCCGGCGCGATCGCGCTCACCAACACAGCCTTCGGTTACTTCGCGCTGCCGGAGTCGCTGCCGTTCGCCTCGCGGCGTGCCTTCCACTGGGCGCGTGCCAATCCGCTGGGCACCCTCACGCAGATGAGCAAGTATCCGGTGGTCGCGTGGCTGCTCGGGGCGCTCTTCCTGTGGCAGCTTGGGCACCAGGTGCTGCCGAGCATCTGGGCCTTCTACACCATCTCCAAGTTCCACTGGACGAGCGCCCAGGTGGGCTACTCCTTGGCGTGGGTCGGCATGGTGATGGCGATCGCGCAGGGACTCCTCACACGCGTGCTCATCCCCTGGATCGGCGGCGAGCGGCGCGCGGCGCTCGCCGGCATGGCTGCGGCCGTGTTCGCTTACCTCGGCTACGCGTTCGCCACCCAGGGGTGGGTGATGTACGGGGTCTCGCTGTCCACGTTCATCTTTGCGCTCGCGTACCCGTCCATGAACGCGATCGCCTCCCGACAGACCCCGGCCAACGCCCAGGGCGAGCTGCAGGGCGCCGTCGCCTGCCTCTACAGCCTGAGCGCGATCTTGGGACCGCCGCTCATGACCCAGATCTTCGGCTACTTCTCCTCGGGCACGGCTTGGGTGCATTTCCCCGGAGCCCCTTTCGTGACCGCGGCGGCGCTCACGCTCGGCAGCGCCGCGCTGTTCGTGCGCGCCCTGCGCCTTTCGCCCCCGCCCGCGGCAGCGCTGTCCGCAGCAGCGGGCGAGGGGTGAGCCGATTGCACCGCGCACGGCTTTTCCACCTCGCGATGGCGCTCGCGTGCGGCGCGCTGGGCAGCGCGACCGCACAGTCCGCGCCGGCCGCGCTGCCCCCGATCCGGCACGTATTCGTGCTGATGCTGGAAAACGAGTCCTACGAGTCGACTTTCGCCGAGAACTCCCGGGCCCCGTATCTTGCGCACACGCTGCCCGCGCGCGGAGCACTGCTGCGGCAGTACTACAGCATCGGGCATCTGAGCCTCGGCAACTACGTTGCGCTGATCAGCGGACAGGCGCCGAACCAGGCCACGCAGCTGGATTGCCCGCAGTTCGCCGAGTTCCGCCCGACGGCCGCAGCGCTCGATGGGCAGGGTCAGCTACCAGGCGTTGGATGCGTCTATCCGCGCAGCGTGCCCACGCTGCCCGATCAGCTCGAGGCCGCCGGCTTCAGCTGGAAGGCCTACATGGAGGACATGGGCAACAATCCCCGGCGCGAACGTGCAACCTGCGGCCACGTCGCGATCGGCGCGCCCGACCCGACGCAGGGTGCGCAGATCGGTGACCAGTACGCGAGCAAGCACAACCCGTTCGTCTATTTCCACTCCATCATCGACGATCCGGTGCGCTGTGATGCGCACGTCGTCAATCTGGCGCAGCTCGAGCAGGACCTGCAGCGCGCGGAAACAACGCCTAACTACGTGTTCATCACGCCGAATCTGTGCGACGACGGTCACGACGATCCCTGCGTCGACGGGC
>DATHLO010000144.1:0-3914 GCA_035488075.1 Steroidobacteraceae bacterium
CGACGAGCGCGTAAAGCTCGGGGTCCGCGGCCGTGCGCTCGAGCGCCTCCATCAGCCCTGCACGCACGCCCTGGGACAGGGCATTGACCGGCGGGTGCTCGATGACGGCCACCGCAATGTCCCCGTGCCGCGTGAACGAAACCTCGCTCATATGCCGTGCACAGAGATCGACCGCCGTTATGCGACGAGCAGCGCGACCTTGCCCTGGGCGCGCCGGTTCATCACGGCCTCCAGTGCCTCGCTGTAGCGCTCGAGCGTGAAGGTCTGGGAGACGTGCGGATGCAGCCGACCCTCGGCATACCAGGCAAAGAGCTCGGCAAAGTTCTGCGCGTTCTGCTCGGGGCGCGCGCGAGCAAAGGCACCCCAGAAGACCCCAACCAGCGCGGCCTGCTTGAGCAGCAGCAGATTCAATGGAATCTTCGGGATCTCGCCGCTCGCAAAGCCGATGACGAGATAGCGTCCGAGAAAGGCGAGGCTGCGCACCGCCGGTTCGGCGTAGCTGCCTCCGACGGGATCGTAGACGACGTCCACGCCCTTGCCGGCGGTGAGCTCCTTCACCCGCTCGCGCAGGTCCGAGGTCGCATAATTAATGAGCTGGTCGGCGCCATGGGCCTGGCACAGCGCGAGTTTATCGTCGCTCGAGGCGGCGGCGATGACCCGCGCACCCATGATCTTGCCGATCTCCACCGCGGTGAGTCCCACCCCGCCGGCGGCCCCCAGCACGAGCAGCGTCTCACCCGCCTTCAGCTGCGCACGATCCTTGAGCGCATGCAGGGAGGTCGCGTAGACGATCGGGAAACAAGCGGCGGTCGCAAAGTCCATCGCGGGCGGCAGCGCCATGACATTCGCCGCCTCCGTCACGACCTCTTCGGCGAAGCCACCGTAACCGACTGGGGCGAGCACCCGCAGGCCCGCGCTCAGGCCGCTGACGCCCGTGCCCACTTCCTTGATGACGCCTGCGACTTCGGCGCCCGGTGAGAAGGGCAGCGGCGGCTTGGTCTGGTACTTGCCCTGCACGATCAGGCCATCCATGAAATTGACGCCGCAGGCCTGCACCGCAATCACGACCTGCGCAGCACCGGCGTGCTTCGGCGCCACCTCCTCCAGCACGAGTTGCTCGAGCGGCGCAAAGGCCTTCGCCAGCACAGCTTTCATGGCGCACGCCTCTGCCGTACGGCTTCGTAGAGCAGCATGCCCGCGGCGACAGACACGTTGAGACTCTCGACCGCGCCGAGCTGCGGCAGACGCACCAGAAAATCACAGTTCTGCTGCGTCAGGTGACGCAGACCGGATCCTTCAGCTCCCAGTACCAGCACCACGCCCCCCTTGAGGTCCACCTCGTAGGCCGCCTTTGCGGCGGCGGCATCCGCCCCCACCACCCAGAGACCCGCTTCCTTCAGTAGTTTCAGTGTACGCACCAGATTCGTGACCGCCACCACCGGGGTCGTTTCCGCAGCTCCGACCGCCACCTTGCGCACGGTGGGCGTCAGCTGTGCGGCACGGTCACGGGGCACGATGATGGCGAGCGCGCCACAGGCATCCGCGCTTCTCAGACACGCGCCGAGGTTATGTGGGTCCTGCACTCCATCCAGCGCCAGGAGGAGCGGCGCCTGCGTATCGCCGAGGGCCGTGAGCAGATCGTCCTCGCTCCAGGGCGGGAGGGCGGTGATGTCGGCCGCCACGCCCTGGTGCACCACATCGCCCAGCAGCTGCCGCAGCGCCTGCGCATCCAGGCGCTCGAGGGGGCGTTGGTGGCGGCGCGCCAGCTCCTCGATCACGCGTGCCCGGGGATCGTCGCGCCGCTCCGCCAGTCGCACCGCGAGCACGCGCTGCGGATGACGCTCGAGCATGATGCGCACCGCGTGCATGCCGTAGATGGTTTCCGTGCCCCTCATCAATGCCACCGCGCGTGCGCGTCGTCAGGATTCTTCCGCCAGGGCAAGATCGATGAGCCCCTCGATGGGATTCACGGCCGTGACCATGACGCGCACGTGTGCACCCGTGCTGAGTCGCCGGCCACTGCGGCGGCCACGCCAGGCATGGCCGTTCTGCTCCATGACGTACTCGTCGTCGCGCAGATTATCGACGTGCAGCAGACCGTCCACCGCCACGTCCAGGATCTGCACGAAGCAGCCGAACTCGACCACGGTGGTAATGAGCCCGTGGAAGGTCTGGCCGATGCGCTCCCTTAAATAGGTGCACTTGAGGAAGTTCGACACGTAGCGGTCGGCCTCATCGGCGCGCTTCTCCAGGCGCGAGGTACTGTCACCGAGCACACTCAGCTCCTGGTTCTCATAACGCACGGCGCTGCCGCCCGGGGCGCCGATCAGCGCCTTGAGCGTGCGGTGCACGATGAGATCCGGGTAGCGACGGATCGGAGAGGTGAAGTGTGCGTAATGCGCGAGGGCGAGACCGAAGTGACCGATGTTGGTGGGCTGATACAGCGCCTGCGGCATGGCCCGTATGACCAGGGACTCGACGAAGGCGCGCTCGGGCGCGCTGCCCACCCGGCGCGCGATGGCCTGAAGGTCGCGGGTCGTGACGGTCTTTGGAATACGCGCCTCGATGCCGAGCGCCTTCAGCGTCGAGGTGAGCCGATCGAGCTTCTCCTCCTCGGGCTGCCCGTGGACGCGGTAGAGCGTGGGCATGCGCGCGTCCTGCAGCGCCTGCGCGACGGCCACGTTGGCGAGGATCATGCATTCCTCGATCAGGCGGTGCGCATCATTGCGGGCGCGCATCTCGATGCCGCGCACCCGCTCGGCCTCATCGATCACGAACTGCGCCTCCGGTGCATCAAAATCGAGCGCGCCGCGCCGGCTGCGCGCCTTGTGCAGGGCGCGGTAGACCTCCACCAGCACCGTCAACTTTGGAAAGAGCGCCCCGAGCTGATCGCGCGCCGCGGGCCGCCCCTCAAAAAGCGCCTGATGGGCGAGTCCGTAGGTCAGACGCGCCGCCGAGCGCATCACCGCCGGATAAAAGCGCGCACTTTTAAGAGCGCCGCTCTTGCTGATCAGCATGTCGGCGGCAAAGCACAGCCGATCCACGTGCGGTGCGAGCGAACACAGGTGATCCGAGAGCGCCGTCGGCAGCATCGGCACGACGCGCGTCGGAAAATACACCGAGGTGGCGCGCTCCTGCGCTCCAAGGTCAAGCGCGCTGCCCGGGCGCACGTAGTGACTCACATCCGCGATCGCGACGATCAGCCGAAAGCCCTCCGCGTGGGGCTCGGCATAGACTGCGTCATCGAAATCGCGCGCATCCTCGCCATCGATGGTGACGAGCGGGAGCCCGCGCAGGTCGGTGCGCGTTGCGGCCTCGCGCGGATCGACCTCGGCGCCGTAGGCCTGCGCCTCGCGCAGGGCGGGTGCGGAGAATTCCACGGGCAGATCGAAGCGCGCGATTGCAGACTCGGTGGCCAGCTCCACCGGCCGGTCGGGGTCCAGACGCTTCACGATGACGCCCTGCGCCGCCGAGGCGGAACCTGCGTGGCGCGTGATGCGCGCGATGACCCAGTCGCCCGCCCGCGCCCCATGCAGCTCGGCCGGCGCCACCGCGCAGCGCAGCTGCAGGCGACGGTCGGCGGCGTTCACCCAGGCGTTACGTCCCTGCACTTCCACCGTACCGAGGAACGCCGTCACACCGCGCGAGAGCACCTCCTCGACCGTGCCGGACCAGCGCTCGGTCGCATCGCGCGAGACTTTCACGCGCAGCCGATCCCCGTGCATGACGCCGCGCATTTGCGGCGGTGACAAAAACACGCTGTCCTTGAACCCCTCGACACGCAAGAAACCGTAGCCGGCGCGATTCGCGCTCACCGTACCTTCGACGATGGATCCGGACTTCACGCCCGCCGCGCCGGCGCCCTTGCTGTCGCCGTTGCTCCCGGCGCGGTTCGCCGTGCGCGACGCGCCGCC
>DATHLO010000145.1:0-4438 GCA_035488075.1 Steroidobacteraceae bacterium
GTGCGGCCGACGAGGTACATGAGTTTCAGCGCCAGCTGCTCGAGTTCCACACTCGAGAGGCGCAGCTGCTGCAGCCCGAGGCGCAGGTACGTCGGGTTCTGCAGGTAGAAGGACAGCTGCGCGCCGGCGAGCAGAATCAGCCAGCCGAAATAGGTCCACAGGAGCGCGGCCACCACGAAGGCGAAGCCGGCGTACACCACGGTGAGGCGCGTCGAATACACCACGAGCGCGGTGAAGAGACGCCCGATCGTGGCCCACAGCGCCCCCGCGACCACCGCGCCCGTGAGTGCGGCGCGCCAGTGCACGCGCGTGTTGGGGATGATCATGTAAAGCGCGGTGAAGAAGGCCGTCACCATCGCATAGGGGGCCACGGCGATGCTGGCGCCGCGCAGGCGCTGCAGCAGCGGCAGCTGCACCACCTCCTGTACCGGGGCGCTGGCGAAGGTCGCGTGCAGCAGGCCGACGAATCCGACCAGGATGACCGGGGCGGCGATGAGGAAGCCGGTGTACTCGGCCAGGCGGCGCGCGAAGCTGCGCGGCTGCTCCACGTGCCAGAGGAAATTGAAACTGTCCTCCACCTTCTTGATGGTGCCGATGAGCGTCCAGGCGAGCAGCGCGAGGCCGAGGGAGCCCACGACGCCGCTGCTGACACGACCGGCGAACTGCAGCACTCGCGTGGTCAGTTCCTGCGCCGCCACGGTGCCGAGCGGGCGGAAGAACTCGAGCACCACCGGCTCAAGATCGCGCCGCGCACCGAAGATCTTCAGCACCGCGAAGCTGAAGGCGAGCAGCGGGATGAGCGACAGCAGCGTCGTGTAGACGAGGCTCATGGCGCGCAGGTTGATCTCCCCGCGCGACAGATCCCGCAGCACCGCGTAGGGGTAGCGCAGCACGCGCAACAGGGCACCCAGCGGCCCCGGGCGCGCCGAGGCGGGGCCGAAGAAACACCAGTCGAGGAAGCCCCAGATGCGCAGCCACATGCCTTAAGGATACAGTGACCGTTCGGCCACTGCGGTGTTTCATGAGCCTGATTTCCAAATTCCCCGAGCGGATCGTGTGCCTGACGGAAGAGACCACCGAGACGCTGTATCTGCTCGGGGAGGACTGGCGCATCGTCGGTATCTCGGGCTTCACGGTACGCCCAGCACGGGCGCGCCGCGAGAAGCCGCGCGTGTCGGCCTTCACCAGCGCGCGCACCGACCGCATCATCGCGCTCAAACCCGACCTGGTGCTCGGCTTCTCCGACCTGCAGGCCGACATCGCCGCGCAGCTGGTACGCGCCGGCCTTGAGGTGCATGTCTTCAATCACCGCAGCATCGCCGAGATCCTGCGCATGATCCGCACGCTCGGCGGCATGATTGGCTGCGAGGCGAAGGCGCGCTCGCTGACCGAGCAACTCGAGGCGGGACTCGCCGCCGTGCGCGATCGCGCCGCGCAATTCACGCGCCGCCCGCGCGTGTACTTCGAGGAGTGGGACGATCCGCTGATCAGCGGCATCCGCTGGGTGTCAGAACTCGTCACGCTCGCCGGTGGCGAGGAGTGCTTTCCCGAGCTCGCCGGCGAAGCACTCGGCAAGAACCGCATCATCGCCGATCCTGCCGAGGTGCCGCGGCGCGCACCGGACATCGTGCTCGGCTCCTGGTGCGGCAAGAAGTTTCGCCCCGCGAGCCTCGCCGCCCGCCCCGGGTGGGCGGCGATCCCGGCGGTGCGCTCAGGCTACGTGCGTGAGATCAAGTCATCGCTCATCCTGCAGCCAGGACCCGCGGCCCTCACCGACGGCGTGGCTGCGATTCAGGCGGTCATCGCGCAATGGGAGGCCGGCCAGGCGTAGCGGCGCGGCGCCTGGAAAGTAAGCCTTCAGATACCGCGCCGCTCGCGCACCAGTTCCCAGGCTTCGATGATCTGCTGGGTACGCTGCTTGGCGTGCTCGATCATCGAGTCGGGCAGCCCGTTGGCCTGGAGCTTGTCCGGGTGATGCCGGTGCAGCTGGCGCCGATAGGCCTTGGCGATCTCCTCGTCACTCGCGCCCGGTGTGCTCTCGAGCACGCGATAGGCTTCCGCGAGCCGCGCTTCGCGGGCCGCGGCGGTGCTGCCGGCGCTCGCGTCGGGGCGGAAGGCGCCGCTTCGGATGCGCAGCGCCGCCTCGACATGGGAGAACTCGAACCGCGAGATGCCAAGGCCCGCGGCCAGCTGTTGCATCATCGGCCGCACCGGGCCGGCAAGATTGTTGCCGGCGAGCGCCGCGCGCACCTGGATCTCCAGAAAAATCCGCGTGAGGTCGGGGCGTCCCTGGCAGGCGCGCCGCAGAGCTGCGAGCTCCCCGGCAAAATCAAACCCGGGCTGCTTGCCGGCGGTGAAGCAGGCGATGGCCTCGCGCGTCTGATTCGCATCCAGGCGCAGCTCCGCCATCACGGCGCGTGCGGCGGAGATCTCCAGCTCCGACACGCGACCGTCGGCCTTGGCGATATAACCCATGAGGTGAAAGGTCGCGCGGAAGAAGCGCTCGCCGATCGCCGCGAGCTGCTCGCCGGCGAGCGGTTGCGGTGCCGGGCCGCCGTCCTCATCGAACTGGTGCCCGAGCAGCACGCCGAACAGCGCGCCGAGCGGCCCCAGGGCGAGCGCTCCTAAGAGTCCGCCGGTGAGTTTGCCGATCCATTTCATCGCTTATCGCCGCGCAATGCGTGCAGGTGTGAGCGCTCCAAAGGGCCGCTATAGTAGCAATTGATGGCCGCCCCCACGGTTTACCGCACGCAGCTCACCGGACTTACCCGTCTGCACGAGGGCAAGGTGCGCGACATCTACGCCGTCGATGAGGCGACCATGCTCATCATCACCACCGACCGGCTGTCGGCGTTTGATGTCGTACTGCCGGACCCGATTCCGGGTAAGGGCGCGGTGCTGAACGGCATCTCCAACTTCTGGTTCGCACGCACCCGCGAGCTTGTGCCCAATCACCTGACCGCTCGCGATCCGGCGAGCGTGCTGAAGGATCCGGCCGAGCGTGCACTGCTCGAAGGCCGCGCCGTCATCGTGCGCCGGCTCAAGGCGCTGCCGCTCGAGGCGGTCGTGCGCGGCTACCTGATCGGCTCGGGCTGGAAGGATTATCAGACGAGCGGCAAAGTGTGCGGCATCACTCTGCCGCCGGGCCTGAAGCAGGCGCAGCGCCTGCCACAGCCGCTGTTCACGCCGGCGAGCAAGGCCGCGGCCGGTGCCCACGACGAGAATATCTCCTTCGAGACGGTGAGCCGGCTCGTGGGGGCGCAGCTTGCCGCGCAGGTGCGTGACACGGCGCTGGCACTCTACGGCTTTGCGGCCGAGCACGCGCGCCGGCGCGGCATCATCATCGCCGACACCAAGTTCGAGTTCGGCGTCGATCCTGCCGGACGCCTGACGCTGATCGATGAGGTGCTCACCCCGGACTCCTCGCGCTTCTGGCCGGCGGACACGTATCGCGAGGGGATCAGCCCGCCGAGTTTCGACAAGCAGTACGTGCGCGACTATCTGGAGACGCTCGACTGGAACAAAAAGGCGCCCGGGCCGAAGCTGCCCGCGGAGATCATCGAGCGCACCAGTGAGAAGTACCGTGAGGCGCTCACGCGTCTGACGGGGCCGCCCGTGGCGATCGGTTAGACTTACCACCCATGGCGAATGCCTGGATTGCCCCGTCGATTCTCTCGGCCGACTTTGCCCGCCTGGGCGAGGAGGTCGATGCGGTGCTCGCCGCCGGCGCCGATCTTGTGCACTTCGACGTGATGGACAATCACTACGTGCCCAATCTCACCATCGGCCCGATGGTGTGCGAGGCGCTGCGCAAGTACGGGGTGCGCGCGCCCATCGACGTTCATCTGATGGTGCGGCCGGTCGATCGCATCGTGCCGGACTTTGCCGCCGCCGGCGCCACCTACATCAGCTTTCACCCCGAGGCGAGCGAGCACGTCGATCGCACCATCGCGCTCATCCGCGAGCACGGCTGCAAGCCCGGTCTCGTCTTCAATCCGGCCACCCCGCTGGATTACCTCGACTACACGCTCGAGGAGCTGGACCTGGTGCTCATCATGTCGGTCAACCCGGGCTTCGGCGGACAGAAGTTCATCCCGACCTCCCTGCGCAAGCTTGCCGATGCGCGCCGACGCATCGAGGCCACGGGTCGCGCGGTGCGCCTGGAAGTGGACGGGGGAATCAAAGTCGACAACATCCGCGCCGTGGCGCAGGCGGGCGCGGACACCTTCGTCGCGGGCTCGGCAATCTTCGGCAGTCCGGATTACGCGCGCACCATCACCGAGATGCGCCAACAGATCGGGCGCTAATCACGGCCGCTTTGACCGCCACCTGTCAGTGGCTGAGGCGGGAGCGGTAGGGTTGACGCGATGAGCTGCGCGTCGTGCGCGATCGGGTGATCGGTGAGGACTACTGTGCGCGCGGCGTGCTACTCGTCCTC
>DATHLO010000146.1:0-4622 GCA_035488075.1 Steroidobacteraceae bacterium
GCGCGCATCCTCGCCGTGCTCGAGCCGCGCTCGCACACCATGCGTATGGGCGTACATCAACAGACGCTGGCGCCCGCGCTGGCCGGCGCCGATGAGGTGTGGCTCTACGCGCCGCCGGATCTGGGCTGGGACGTTGGCGCGGTCGCGCGCGCCCTGGGGGCGCGCGCCCATGTCAGCGGCGATATCAACGCGCTCGTGCGTGAGCTCGCCGGCGCCGCGCGCCACGGCGACCATGTTCTCATCATGAGCAACGGTGGCTTCGGCGGACTGCACGGCAAACTCCTGGCCGAGCTGCAGCGCGCACGGTAGCCCCATCGTGCAGCCACCAGCCCTGCCACTGTTTCCGCTGCACACGGTGCTCTTTCCCGGCGGCCCGCTCGCGCTGCGCATCTTTGAGCCGCGCTACCTCGACATGGTGCGCCGCTGCCTGAAGGAGGAGCGCGGCTTCGGTGTCGTGACGATACTGCAGGGTACCGAGGCGGGCGCGGCGGCACGGGTCGCAGACATCGGCACACGCGCGCGTCTGGTCGACTTTGACCCCTTGCCCGACGGGCTGCTCGGGATCAGCTGCGTGGGCGAGGCGCGCTTCCGGGTGCTGCGCCGCTGGCAGCAGCAGGATGGGCTGAATCTCGCCGAGGTGCAGTCCCTGGCGGCCGAAGGCGCCTGCGAACTGCCCGCGGAACTGGCGCATCTGGCGGACCTGCTGCGCGAGGTGCTGCCGCGGCTCGGTGGCGCCTACGCGCACATCGAGGCGCACTACGCGGACGCAGGTTGGGTCGCCAACCGCTGGGCGGAAGTGTTGCCGCTGCAGCTGCCGGACAAGCTCGCGTTGCTTGAACTCACCGAGCCGCTGGCGCGGCTGGCGCAGGTCGCCGCGTGGTCAGCCCGGCAGCCCCCGGGTGCGCATGAATAACCCGAGGTACTTGCGGCGCACATAGTTGGCTTCGATGAGCGCAAACACCAGGCCGCGCCAGCCATCCAGAAACCCCAGGCGCAGCACGTAGCCGCGAATGAAACGCCATTGCGGGTTCAGCAGCACCGGCGTGAGCCCGCAGCGCCGGCCACGCTCAAAGAGTGCCTGCGCCATGAGATCGGCATAGCGCTGCATGCGGTTCAGGTGATCGCTGAGGCTGCGGTAGGAGTAGTGCTCGAGGTGTCCGCGCAGCCGCCCGATGTGCCCGCTGATGCGCGTGTTCTCGTGAATCTCCTCACCGCTCCAGCCGCCGCAGCGCCGGTCAAAGAGCCGCACCAGGCGATCCGGATAGGCATTGCCGTGGCGCAGGAAGCGACCAAAGTAGTCGGTGATCCGCGGGACCGACCAACCGGCGGCGCCGGCAAAGCCGGCCGCGCGCAGCGCCACAATCTCGTCGCGCAACTGCGCGGTCACCCGCTCGTCGGCGTCCACGCACAGTACCCACTCAGAGCGCGCCGCGTCGACGGCGAACTGCTTCTGCGAGCGGTAGCCGGGCCAGTCGCGTTCGATCACCCGCGCGCCGAGCGCTGCGGCGCGCGCGCGCGTGTCATCGGTGGAGTGCGAGTCCACGACGATGATTTCGTCACAAAAGCTCACCGCACGCAGGCACGCCTCGATGCGGTCGGCTTCGTTGTAAGTGACTATGCACGCCGACAGGCTGCCTGGGCTCGCCACGCCTCACCATTCGTGCCTTGCGGATCACGCATAGAATAGCGCGAATGAGCGCGATCCTGTTCTTTGATCCGGTGTGCCAACAACCCTACGACACGCGCACGCTCGCGGACAAAGCAACCGGCGGCACCGAGTCGACCGTCACGCGCATCGCGGACGCACTCGAGGCGTACGTCATGCAGCACGCCCGCAGCACCGCCTGGGGACGCTACCGGCCCGTGCAGCCCCTGCCGGGCATCAGGCACGTGGTTGTCGTTCGCGACGCGCGCGCCTTGCCGCTCGTGCAGCAACTCTTTCCGGGGGCGCGGGTGTCCTTGTGGCTGCACGATCAGCTCAACCCCGGTTCCAAGCGCGCGCGCCGCCTGGCGGGCACGGCCGGGTTGCTGCGCGACTTGTCGGTCACGGCGGTCTGCGTGTCCGACTCGCAGCGGCGCGGCGTCGAGGCGACGCTGCGGCGCATCGGCGTCGCTGCTGCCGTGCGCGCCCTCACGATCTATAACCCGATCGATGACCGGCTCATGCCCGATGACACGCCGGTGGATGAGCGCAAGCTCGTGTTCTTCTCCTCACCCAACAAGGGACTGAACTTCAGCCTCGATGCCTTCGGGGCGCTGCGCCAGGCGATGCCGGATCTGCGTCTGGTGGTCGCCAACCCCGGCTACAAGCCCGACCGCAGCGCGCGTCGGCCGGGCGTGGAATTTCTGGGCCCGCTGCCGCAGGCACGCGTGCATGAGGAAGTGCGCGGCGCTTTGTGCACCTTCTTTCCGAACTTTGTCATTCCGGAAACCTTTGGCCTGGTGTTCGCCGAGTCGCACGCGCTCGGCACGCCGGTGCTGACCGTGGACTGCGGCGCCGCCCGCGAGGTGCTCGCGAACCCTGAGGAAGTACTGCCGCTCAGGAGCGCCTACCGCATCTACGAAACGCTGGCGGAGCTTTTGCCCACGGCGCTGCGGCGCGCGCCGGCGCGGCTGGCCGCCGGTGCCGGTCTTTTCGAGGCGTTCGTCGAGCGCGTGCGCGCCTGGCGCGCCGGTGCGCGGCCGCGCCCGCTGCCGGATGCGCGTTTTCGCCTGACGACCGTGCTGCCCCAGTGGCGCGCGCTGCTGGAGGAGTGAGGCGCGCGGGCGGGCGCCGGGGGCTGCGCGCGCGAGTTGCCGCGCCACGCCGCCGCCGCGTACTTTAGGACCCATGCGCACGTTTTGTTGGTTTCTGCTGCTGATGGCGCTGGCGCTGGCTGCGATCGGCGTCGGCTCGTATCCGGCCTGGCTGCTGCTGCATCCGCACTTCGACTTTCCGTTTCACCGCATGGGCGAGCGCATCGGCATGCTCGCGCTGCTCGTGGGTTTCGTGCTGCTCGCGCGGCGCCTCGGGCTCGCCGACCGCAAGAGTCTCGGCTACGGACTGCCGCGGCGCGCTTTCCTGCGCGAGCTGTCGGTCGGTTTAGCGCTGGGTGTCGCGAGCATGCTGGCGGTGGTGGCCGCCATGAGCGCGCTCGGCCTCCTTGAGTGGACACGGTTCGCGGCGCTGAGCGGCGGCGCGTTGCTCAAGCTCATCGTGCTCAGGCTCTTCAGCGGCCTGGCGGTCGGCTTTATCGAGGAGACGTTTCTGCGCGGCGCGATGCACACGGGCATCGAGCGCGAGTCGGGTACTGCGGCCGCCATAACGCTGACCGCGCTTGTTTACGCGGCCACCCATTTTTTTGCCAGCTACCACATCGCACCCGCGCAGGTGAGCGCGCACAGCGGCGTGGACCTGCTGCTCGGCACCGTGCACGCGTTCGCCCATCCGGGGCAGATCGCCGATGCCTTCATGGCGCTGCTGGCGGTCGGCGTGCTGCTGGGACTGGTGCGCGCGGCGACCGGCAACATCGCCGCCTGCATCGGTCTGCACGCCGGCTGGGTCTGGATCATGCTGGTGGTGCATGAGCTGAGCCAACCGCGGCGCGAGGCGCCGGGGGCCTTCCTGCTCAGCCGCTTCGATGGCTTCGTCGGCTGGCTGGTGTTCGCCTGGATCGTGGTGCTCGCGCTGCCGCTGGTGCGTTTCTACCAGCGCCGCAGCGCGCGGGCCTGAAGGGCCCGTCAGGGTAGCTGCGTGACCTTGTAGCCCTTCTTGCGCAGAAGCTCGAGCAGGCCACCTTCGCCGACCAGATGCAGCGCCCCGACCACGACCAGTGCGTTGCCGGGGCCGTTGAGCAGCTCCTCCACCTGCGGCAGCCAGTGCTGGTTGCGATCGCTCACCAGCGGCCGGTAGAGGGACGGAAAGGCGTGATACTCGCTCGCCAGGAGCGCGGCCATACGCGGCGCGTCTCCCTGGCGCCACGCGCTCAGCACGTCACGCATCTCGTTCTTGATGTCCTTGAGCTCATCGAGCGTCTCATCGAGCATGTGTATCTGGTCCTCTTGCGACAGCGCGACCAGACTGCCGAGTTCCTCGGGCAGTGTCTCCAGGCCCGCGGTCGGCTTGCCGTCCGCCTGTGCGCGCCGCAGCAGCTGCTCCTCGACGCCCTGGTCCGAATCGAAGCCCTCGTGCGCGTAGGCAAAATCGGTCAGCTCCATGCCGACCACCCACGGCGCCTGCTCGTCAAGCCCCCCCATGGCGAGCCCGAGATTCCCGGCCGCGGCACTGACGCGCGCGTAGCGCGCCTCGCCGAGCACCGTGCGCAGCTTGGTGCCCTTGGGCAGCGCGCCGTGATCCATCATCCACACCGTGGCCTCGAGCGGGTCGAACTTGGCGAGGTCAAGCTCCATGACGAGCTTGGCCGAATCGGCATAGGCGTGGTCGAGCGCCGCGGGCAACGCAGCGTCGTTGGCAGGCAGCAGGTGCATCGAGCCTGCAAGATAGACGGTGTTATGTGCGCCGCGCACGGCCCATACCGGGCTCGCCGCGTAGACGTTCAGGCTGCCGAGCAGGCCGAGCGCGAGGAGCCACCGCAGTGCTGTTCGACCCACACGACCTCCGTCACTAACGAACCATCGGCGCG
>DATHLO010000147.1:0-6534 GCA_035488075.1 Steroidobacteraceae bacterium
AGTTCCCCCGGGACCCCTGAGGCGGGTCTTAACAAACAAGAGCTTGCGCGTGTTCTGAGGGCCGGCGAATCCCCCCTACGAGGGGGGTGCCCGGCCTCATTGGGGGTGCCGGGCGCAGGCTGCAGCGCGGCAACGGTGCCCACCGCTTCAGCCCTCGGGGTCGTGTCTTTTGGACCGCGGCCGACCCCAAAAGTGTCCTCATCCCGAGCCCGGCCACGGGAGCGGGCGGGGGTTGGCAGCGCGCGCAAGTTTGGAGGTAAAGTCCGCCGGACCGCGAGGCGGGCGCGGCCCAGAAGAAAAAACAGGGGAGCTTCCATGATCAGCATCACATCGCTCTGGCTGCCCATTCTCATCGCGGCCGTGATCGTGTTTGTCGCAAGCTCGGTGATCCACATGGCGCCGCTGTGGCACAAGAGTGATTACCGCGGCATTCCGAAGGAAGCGGAGGTAGTGAATGCCCTGCGACCGCTTGGCATTCCTCCGGGGGACTACTTCGTTCCGTGGACCGAGCAGCGGAACATGAAATCGCCCGAGTTCCAGGAAAAGATGAAGCAGGGCCCGGTCGCGCTCGTGAGCATTCTGCCGAATGGCCCGGTGGTGATGGGCAAGCCCCTGGCGCTGTGGTTCGTGTACCTGCTGATCGTTGGCACGTTCACGGCTCTGCTCGCAGCGCACACGCTGCCGGCGGGCACCCCGTATCCGCGCGTCTTCAAGGTCGTCCTCACCTGCTCGTTCATGGGTTACGCGCTCGCCCTGCTGCAGAACTCCATCTGGCTGCGGCGCTCCTGGGGGGTGACGCTCAAGGGGTGTTTCGACGGGCTGATTTATGCGGCGCTTACCGCCGGCACCTTCGGCTGGCTGTGGCCGCATTGAACGGAAGCGCGCCGGGAGCGAGCGCCGCGGGGGCGCCGACTGCGTCACGCGCCATTCGAGTTATGTCCGCGAGTGCCCCGATAGAGCGAATTCACTGGCAGTTCGTTACCTAACACACGTGAAAACTTAAAAGTACGTCACGTATGCGTGACATAAGAGCTGCTCTGATAGACTCATCTGCAAAGTAACGATGAGGCGTAGGGATCGATGAAGCAGGCTCGCTGGTTAGGGATGACGGCCGTTCTTGGCCTGTGGCTTGTCGCACCCTTCTGCCAGGCCGCCGAGCCCACGGGCAGTGTGATCCGCACGCACCTGAAGTACGCCAATCGCGCCTCCCTCGCCCAGCCTTCGCTGCGTTCCAGCGCGGCACTGGTGCTCGATGCGACCCACGCCTCGGTGCTGTATTCGCGCCATTCGGATGTCGCCATGCCGATCGCCTCGATCACCAAGCTCATGACGGCCCTGGTGGTGACGGACGCCGGCCAGCCTCTCGATGAGGAACTCGTGGTCACGGACGATGACCGCAGTCTTGGCAAGGGGTCAGCCTCGCGCCTGGCCCCCGGGACCCGCTTATCGCGCGGTGACCTGATGCATCTTGCGCTGATGGCCTCCGAGAACCGGGCCGCCCACGCTCTGGGGCGCAACTATCCGGGCGGCGTGGCCGCCTGCGTGATCGCCATGAATGCCAAGGCGCGCGAACTGGGCATGACCAGCGCCCACTTCGTCGAGCCGACCGGGCTTTCGGATGAGAACGTCGCCAGCCCCGAGGATCTGTCCAAGCTCGTGATGGCGGCGGCCCTGGTGCCTGCCATCCGCGAGTACTCCACCGACAGCGACTTCGTCGTACCGGTCGGCCGGCGCCTGGTGCAGTTCCACAACACCGACTCGCTCGTGAGCAAGCCGGACTGGAACATCGTGGTGCAGAAGACCGGCTACATCTCCCAGGCGGGCCGCTGCCTGGTCATGCAGACGGTGATCGAGGAGCGCACCGTCATCATCGTGCTGCTGAATTCCTTCGGCAAGCGCACTCGCGTGGCGGATGCCACCCGCATTCGCAAGTGGATGGAAGCAACCGTGGCGCACGCCGCCGGTCTGCCGGCGACCACCTAAAACCGCCCGCCTGCGGCGCCGGCCGCCGCTCTATACCCGCCGCTTTATCCTGCACGCGCCCCCTCAGGCGCGCGGCTCGATGCTCCTGAGATGGCGTGCGGCGGCGATCCAGGCGCCGAGCCAGCCGAGCACGAGCCCGACGCCCAGCAGGACGCCGATGTCATCGGGTGTGAGCCCCTCGAGCAGGTAGCGGCTGCCGTAGAGGCGGGCCAGCGTCGCGACCGAGTCGCGCAGCACCAGCACCACCACGGTGAGGATGCCCCAGGCGAGCAGCGCGCCGCCCAGTCCGTACAGCACGCCGGTATAAAGAAACGGCCGGCGCACGAAAGCGTTCGAGCCGCCGACGAGCTTTGTCACCTCGATCTCGGCGCGCCGCGCCTGGATCTCCAGGCGGATGGTGTTGCCGATGATCGCGAGCACCCCGATCCCCAGGAGCACGGCCGCGATGATGAGCAGCCGCTGCAGCACCTCCAGGATGGCGTTAAAGCGCATCACCCATTCCGAGTCGACCTGCACCAGGTCGACTTCCGGCCAGGCCGCGAAGTAGCGCCGCAGCGAATCGAGCCCCGCGGCGGAGCTCGCCGCGGCGCGCGGGCGTACGTGCAGTACATGCGGCAGCGGGTTCTCCTTGAGCGCCGCGAGCGCATCACCGAAGCCGGAGTAGGTGCGGAAGTCCTCAAGTCCCTTGTCGGCGCTGATGAGGGTGACCGCGGCAACGTCCGGACGCTGCTGCGCGGCCTGGGCCAGCTGCTGGGCCTTCGCGAGCGGCACGTCGGTCTTCAGGTACACCGAGACATCGATCGCGCTTGCGAAATTGCCGGTCGCCGCCTGCGCGTTGGTCACGAACAGTTTCAGCGCCGCCGGCAGCGCGAGCGCCAGCGCGATCACGAGCAGCGTCAGGAAGCTCGCGAGGGGGCTGCGTATCAGGCGCCCGAGCGAGCCGAGCAGGGCCTGCAGGTGGCGGCCGCTGGCGACGCCGACGCTCATCGGGTGGCCACCACGGAGGGTAGCGTGTCGCCCGGGTCGCCCTGCAGGGCGCCGTTCTCGAGCGTGATCACGCGCTCGCCGAACTCGCGCACGATGTGCAGGTCGTGGGTGGCCACTACGACCGTAACGCCTACGTCCTGGAAGCGCCGGAACAGCCGCATCACCTCCAACGACAGATCCGGATCAAGATTGCCGGTGGGTTCATCGGCGATGAGCAGCGGGGGCTTGCTCACCACGGCGCGCGCGATGCCAACGCGCTGCTGCTCCCCGACCGACAGTTCCAGGGGCAGCGCGCGCTCCTTGCCAAGCAGCCCCACCTGATCGAGCGCGGCGCGCACGCGCTTGTCGATCTCCTTGAGCGGCGTGGCGGCGACCGCGAGCGGCAGGGCGACGTTGTCGTATACCGGCCGGTCGGCGAGCAGCTTGTGATCCTGGAACACGACGCCGATGCCGCGGCGGAAGGCGGCGATGTGCCGCGCCTTGAGGCTCTGGGTGTTGCGCCCCTGCACCAGCACCGCACCGCGGGTCGGGCGCTCGAGCAGCGCGATCAGCTTGAGCACCGTGCTCTTGCCGGCACCCGAGCGACCGGTGAGGAACACCATCTCGCCGTTGTGGATGCTGAAGCTGACGTTGGTGAGCGCCTCCCGGCCATTGGCGTAGCGCTTGCTGACGCGGTCGAAGACGATCATGCGGCGCCCGCCGCATCGACCGCACCGGCTTGCGGCCCCTCGATGAGGGCGGCGGCGAAGGCCTCGGCATCGAATTCCCCGAAGTCCTCGGGCGCCTCGCCCACGCCGATGTAACGGATGGGCAGCTTGAGCGTCTGTGCGATCGCCAGCACGATGCCGCCCTTGGCGGTGCCGTCGAGCTTGGTGAGCGCAAGCCCGGTGACGCCTACCGCCTCGTTGAACTGCCGCGCCTGCGCGAGCGCGTTCTGTCCCTGGTTCGCATCGAGGACCAGCAGCACTTCGTGCGGCGCGGAGGGATCCACGCGCTGCAGCACCCGTTTGATCTTCTTCAGTTCTTCCATGAGGTGCGACTGGCTGTGCAGTCTTCCGGCGGTGTCGGCGAGCATGACGTCGCTGCCGCGCGCCTTGGCCGCCTGCAGGGCATCAAAGACCACCGCGCCGGGGTCCGCGCCGGGCACCTGCGCGGCAAACGCCGCCCCGGAGCGCTCTGCCCACACCTTGAGCTGCTCGATGGCGGCGGCGCGGAAGGTGTCGCCGGCGGCGAGCAGCACGCTCTTGCCCTCGCCCGCGCAGCGCCGTGCGAGCTTGCCAATGGTCGTGGTCTTGCCCGAGCCGTTCACGCCGATCACGAGAATCACGAACGGGCGCCGGGCACTATCGATCAGCAGCGGGCGCGCGCAGGGCTTGAGGATCTCGAGGATACTCGAGCGCAGCGCCTCGATCAGCGCGTGCACGTCCGCGAGCTCCTTGCGGGCCACCCGCTTGCGCAGCTCCTCCAGGATCCGCGCGCTCGCCTCCACTCCGACATCCGCCGTGATGAGCCGCGTCTCGAGCTCATCCAGGATCGCGGCATCGATCTGCCGTCCACGCAGCAGGTCGGCCAGATCGTAGGTCAGCCAGGAGTTGCCGCGGTTGAGACGGGCGCGCAGCCGACGGAAGAAGCCGGGGCGCTCATCGGGTGGTGCGGCGGGTCCTTCGGGTGTGCGTCGGAACATAGGGCCGGCATTGTAGCGGCCAAAACAGAACGGCGGCCGTTCGGCCGCCCATGCGAGGGGTATGCGGGCCGCCGTGGCTTTAAGCGCGGGATCACGGCTTTAGCGCCGACGAGGATTGCGAGGCGCCGGGGTGGCCGTTCACGTTACGGATTCATCGGTTCCGAGCCGGCCGGCAGCGCGGCTTCCCCCAATCCTCACATCGCGCGGGTGAGGTTGGCGCGATCGCGGACTTTTTCTGTTTTCAGTCGCTTCGATGCGATAAACCCGCGCGTCTTATGCCGGGGCTCGGCGGCCGTGTCCCTCGTGCCGGTGCGGTTTTAGAGCGCTTCGCTTATGGACGAGGCAAGCTGCGGTACGCTTAGGGCGAGAAAGGGGGCAAGGTATTGCACCGCTCAAGAAAGTGAGCCGCGCGGGCACCCGCGGCAAGTCAGAGCCGCGCACGCGCGAGGCGCCGCGGCGCGGCGCTCATGCGCGTGTATTGCGGATCATCGGCGGCACGTGGCGTGGCAGAAAGCTGCGCTTCCCGGCGGGGGCCGAGATCCGCCCGACCCCGGACCGTGTACGCGAGACCTTGTTCAACTGGCTCGGGACGCGCACGCCGGGGGCACGCTGCCTCGATCTGTTTGCCGGCAGCGGCGCACTCGGTCTTGAGGCACTGTCGCGCGGGGCTGCGCACGTGACGTTCATCGAGCGCGACGCGGTGGCGGCGCACGCGCTGCGTGCGCGGCTCATCGAGTGGCAGGCGCAGAATGCGCGCGTCGAGCACCAGGATGCGCTCAAGTTCCTCGCCGGCGCCGCGCAACCCGTCGACATCGCGTTTCTGGATCCGCCCTTCGATTCCGGACTCCTGGCGCAGGCGGCGCAGCGACTGGCGCAGGGCGAGTGGCTGCGCCCCGAGGCGCTGATCTACGTGGAATACGCCGCGCGCGCTGGGCCGCCCCCCGTGCCGGGCAGCTTCGGCGTCCTTAAAGCCAAGCAGGCGGGCGAGGTCGGTTATTATCTCTTTGCCTACACAAGGCAACGCACGGTCTGAAGCCCGCATGAAACGTAACGCCGTCTACCCCGGCACCTTTGACCCGATCACCAACGGGCATCAGGATCTGGTGCGCCGCGCGGCCGGCATTTTTGATGCCGTGGTGGTGGGGATCGCCGCCAATCCGAACAAGACCCCGATGTTCCCGCTGGAGACACGCGTCGACCTCGCCCGGCGCGTGCTGAGTGACCTGCCGAACGTGACGGTGGAAGGCTACGACGGGCTAACCGTGGACTTCGCGCGCCAGCACGGGGGTGCGGTGGTGGTGCGCGGCCTGCGCGCGGTGTCTGACTTCGAATTCGAGTTCCAGCTCGCCAACATGTCGCGCCACCTCGATAAAGCCCTCGAGACCGTGTTCCTCACGCCCAAGGAGCACTTCACCTTCATCTCCTCCACGCTGGTGCGCGAGATCGCGATCCTGGGCGGGGATGTACGGCAGTTCGTGCACCCGATCGTGGAAGCGGAACTCAAGAAGCATCGCCGCAGCTGAGCGGGACATCCTTTGGCAGCCTCCGGTAAAAGCATGCACGAGGGTTTACAAGGCGCCTGGGCCCCGATCGCGGCGAGCGTCGCCGATAAGTCATTGCGGATCGAGGATCTGCGCGTGCGGTATCTGCTCTTGCACGCGGGCGAGTACCGTATCGTCGACGCCAGTAACCAGGGGGTCGACCGCGGCCACTACCACCTGGATGAGCAGCGCTCGCCGCCCACCATGGACATCGTCGGGGAGAGTGGTCCGCATGCCGGATGCACGATGCTCGCGATCTACGAGCTGCGCGGCGATGAACTGACGGTGTGCTATGACCTGGAGCGTCCCGAGCGCCCGGCGAACCTTGAGCGGCTGCGC
>DATHLO010000148.1:0-8423 GCA_035488075.1 Steroidobacteraceae bacterium
AGCAAGCCGCCATGGCACCCGGCCGTCCGCTCATTGGTATTCCCGCCGACCGGCGCATGGTCGGTGACCACGCCTTTCACATGGTGGGGGAGAAATACGCCCGCGCGGTGATGGACGCAGCCGGCGCCGTGCCGCTTTTGATCCCCTCGCTCGCCGAGGAGCTCGGCTTTGACGAGCTGCTCGAGCGGCTCGACGGGTTAGTCTTCACCGGCAGCCCCTCGAACGTCGAGCCGCACCGGTATCAGGGGCCCCCGAGCGAGCCGGGCACGCTGCACGACCCGGCGCGCGATGCCACGACGTTGCCGCTGATTCGCAAGGCGGTGGGTGCCGGGGTGCCGGTGCTGGGGATCTGTCGTGGCTTTCAGGAAATGAACGTCGCCTTTGGTGGCACGTTGCATCAGAAGCTGCACGAGCTGCCCGGGCATCTCGATCATCGGGATGATGAGGCGCAACCGCTCGATGTTCAGTACGGCCCGGCGCATGAGGTGAGGCTCGAACCAGGTGGCCTGCTGCGCTCGCTCACCAGCGCCGATCGCATCGAGGTGAACTCCCTGCACAGCCAGGGGATCGATCGGCTCGGTGCTGAATTGGCAGTGGAGGCCCGCGCGCCCGATGGGGTGATCGAGGCGTTCCGCGTGCGCGAGGCGCGGCGCTTCGCTCTGGCGGTGCAGTGGCATCCGGAGTGGAAGGCGATGGCAAATCCGTTTTCGCGTGCGTTGTTTGCCGCCTTCGGGCAGGCGAGCCGCGAGCGCGCGCAGAGTAAGTGAAAGGCGTGACCTATGGTGAGTGAGATCCGGCAGTTTCTGCGCGATCACGGTATATCCGAGGTAGAGGCCATCATCCCGGATATGGCCGGTATCGCCCGCGGCAAGATCATGCCGGCGGAAAAGTTTGCCGAAGACGGCGGCATGCGCCTGCCGGAGAGCGTGTTTCTGCAGACCGTGACCGGTGACTATCCACCGGACACCGGCTCCGCCATGAGTCCGGCGGAAATCGACATCATTCTCAAAGCGGACCAGAAGACCGTGCGCCGCGTCCCCTGGGCCGCCGAACCCACCGCGCAGGTGATCCATGACTGCTTCTATTCCGACGGCCGGCGCGTGACCATGGCGCCGCGGCACGTGCTGCGCAACATCGTCGAGCTGTATGCGCAGCGCGGCTGGGAGCCGGTGGTCGCACCGGAGCTGGAGTTCTATCTGGTCGAGCAGAACAAGGACGCCGACTATCCGCTGAAACCCCCGGTGGGTCGCTCGGGACGCTCCGAGCCCGGACGCCAGTCCTACAGCATCGCCGCGGTCAACGAATTCGATCCGCTGTTCGACGACATCTACCAGTTCTGTGAGGATCAAGATATCGAGATCGATACCCTCATTCACGAGGACGGGCCGGCGCAGATGGAGATCAACTTGATCCACGGCCAGCCGATGGATCTCGCCGACCAGGTGTTTTTGTTCAAGCGCACCGCGCGCGAGGCGGCACTGCGCCACAAGATGTACGCCACCTTCATGGCGAAGCCGCATGCCAAGGAACCCGGCAGCGCCATGCACATCCACCAGAGCGTGGTGGACGTGAAGACACGCAAGAACATTTTCAGCAATCCCGACGGTACGCCCTCGGCGCTGTTCTTCTCGCACATCGGCGGCCTGCAGAAGTACATGCCGGCGGCCATGGCACTGTTCTGCGCCAACGTGAACTCGTATCGGCGCCTGACCCGTT
The DNA here is from genome assembly GCA_035488075.1 of Steroidobacteraceae bacterium. Lineage (GTDB taxonomy): Bacteria > Pseudomonadota > Gammaproteobacteria > Steroidobacterales > Steroidobacteraceae > 13-2-20CM-66-19. The sequence goes on from DATHLO010000148.1 coordinate 1,717, forward strand.
ACCTCTCCTCGCCCATCAATGTGCACTGGGGCTACGACAATCGCACGGCCGGCCTGCGGGTGCCCATGTCCGATGCACAGGCGCGCCGCGTCGAGAACCGCGTAGGCGGCGCCGACGCTAATCCCTATATCGCCCTGGCGGCCTCGCTCGCCTGCGGCTACCTCGGCATGATGGAGGGCGTGCAGCCGAGCGACCCGATCGTCGGCAGCGCGCACGATTTGCCCTTCGGGCTGCCACGCTCGCTAGATGGGGCGCTGCGTGAACTGCGGGCCTGCGAGCCGCTGGTGAAGCTTCTGGGCGAGCCTTTCGTCGAAGCATTCACCCTGGTGAAGGAAGCTGAGTACGAGGTTTTCCTGCAGGTGATCAGCTCCTGGGAGCGTGAGCATCTGCTGCTGAACGTCTAGCGCGGCGGCGCCGGACCAGGAGGCTGCCTTCTCAGGGCCAGCTTGCTGTTATATAAGAAGAGGCGACGTGATCAGCGCCCCCCGATGCTTCTGCCTAAGCGCCGCCCTGGGGGCGCTGCTGACCCTTGGGACGGCCTGCTCGCGCCCGGCGGCGCAGGTGCCGGCCGCACCGTCCTCAGAGAAGGTGCTCAATGTCTACAACTGGTCCGACTATGTCCAGCCCGCGGTCATCAAGGACTTTGAGAAGGAAACCGGCATCCACGTCAATTACGACGTGTTCGACTCGAACGAGATCCTCGAGACCAAGCTGCTCACCGGCCATACCAACTACGATATCGTCGTGCCCTCTGCCGCCTTCCTGGAGCGCCAGCTGCAGGCGGACATCTACCAGAAGCTCGACAAGTCGCTGCTGCCGAATCTGAAGAACCTGGATGCCGGCATTGAGCGCGCGCTCGCCATCTACGATCCGGGCAACCAATACGCCGTCGACTACATGTGGATCACCTCCGGGGTTGGCTACAATGCCGTGGCCCTCAAGGCGCGCATGCCCGATGCGCCCGTCGACAGCTGGCGCATGATCTTCGATCCGGCCGTGGTCTCCAAGTTTGCCGACTGCGGTGTGTCGATTCTCGATGCACCTTCCGAGGTCGTGGCGACCGCGCTGCTGTATATCGGCAGAAATCCGAACAGCAACTCGCCCGAGGACCTGAAGGCGGCGGAGTACGTGTTGAAGATGATCCGGCCGTACGTGCGCTTCGTCGACTCGTCGCGCTACATCGACAATCTCGCTAACGGCGACGTGTGCCTCGCGATGGGCTGGTCCGGAGACATCAAACAAGCCCACGACCGCGCCAAGGAGGCCAACAATGGGGTCGATCTGGTGTACTCAATTCCGCGCGAGGGCGCGATCGTCAACCTGGATGTCTTGGCCATCCCGGCGGATGCGCCGCACGCGAGGAACGCGCACCTGTTCATCGACTATCTGCTGCGCCCGGACGTTGCGGCACAGAACTCCAACCTCATCAAGTATGCGAATTCGGTGGATCCGGACCTGCAGCCGCTGCTCGATGCGGAAGTGCGCAACGATACCGGAGTGTTCCCGCCGCCTGAGGTGCGGGCGCGGCTGACACCCGAGCGGCCGCGGCCGCCGGAGTACCAGCGGCTGCTGACGCGTGCCTGGACGCGCTTCAAGACCGGAAAATGACTTCCCGAGCATCGACCTAAACCTTTAACTCACGCAGGTTCGCTAAGTTGAGCACACCCGTTATGACCCTCGCCGCCGATCCTGCGGCCTACGTTCGCATTGCGAACCTCAGCAAGAAGTTCGGTGACTTTGTCGCCGTCGACAACGTGTCGCTCGACATCCGGCGTGGGGAGATCTTCTGCCTTCTCGGCGGCTCCGGCTCGGGTAAGACCACGTTGCTGCGCATGCTGGCCGGCTTCGAGACACCCAGCTCCGGCAGCATCCAGATCGAGGGCGCGGACATGAGCACGATTCCGCCGTACGAGCGCCCGGTGAACATGATGTTCCAGTCCTATGCGCTCTTTCCGCACATGAGTGTGGAAAAGAACGTCGCCTTCGGGCTGGAGCAGGAGGGCCGCAGCCGCGCGGAGATCAGCCGCCAGGTGGGTGAGATACTCGAAATCGTTAAAATGGCCGGTTTCGGAGGCCGCAAGCCCCACCAGCTCTCGGGCGGTCAGCGCCAGCGCGTCGCGCTGGCGCGTGCGCTGGTGAAGCGACCGAAGTTGCTGCTCCTGGATGAGCCGCTCGCCGCGCTCGACAAGAAACTGCGCGAGCACACGCAGTTCGAACTCATCAACATCCAGCAGCGCCTCGGGGTGACCTTCGTCGTGGTGACGCACGATCAGGAGGAGGCGATGACGCTCGGCACCCGGCTCGGGGTCATGAATCAGGGCCGCATCGTGCAGGTGGGCAGTCCCTCGGACATCTACGAATCGCCGGCGAATCGCTTCGTGGCCGACTTCATCGGCTCCGTCAACATGTTCGAGGGGCAGGTGACGCAGGAAGGGCCGGACGGCGTGCACGTCACCTGCACGGAAATGGGCGGTACCGTGCGCGCCGAGCGCGCCGTCACCTGCGCGCGCGGCGCCACCGTCTGGACCGCCATCCGTCCGGAAAAGATCAGCATCAGCCGTAGCGCGCCCGCCGGCGAGGCGGACAACGTGGTGCGCGGCACGGTGCGTGAGATCGCCTATATGGGCGACCTGTCGATCTACCTGGTGCAGATCGATTCGGGCAAGATGCTGCGCGTGACGCTGCCCAATACCAGGCGCGGCGGGGAGCGTCCGCTCGCCCGCGAAGAAAGCGTGTGGCTCTCCTGGCACGGCTCAAGTCCGGTCGTGTTGACCGAGTAGGAGGCCGCCGCAGTGCGCTTGTCCCGGGCAGGAGGAAGGCGGCTCGTCGCCGGTGTACCCACGCTGTGGTTGCTGCTGCTGTTCCTCGTCCCGTTTCTGATCGTCTTCCGCATTTCCTTCTCCGAAGTGCGCCTGGCAATACCGCCGTACACGCCCCTCATCAGCTGGCACCACGGCTCACCCTCGCTCGATCTGCACTGGTCGGCGTACCGCTTCCTCTTCACCGACTCGCTCTACGTCAGCTCCTACCTGTATTCGCTGAAAGTGGCCGCGGTCTCGACGCTGTGCTGCCTGCTCATCGGCTACCCGATGGCCTATGCCATCGCGCGCTCCGCCCCGTCGACACGCTCGGTGCTCCTGATGCTGATCGTGTTGCCGTTCTGGACCAGCTTCCTGTTGCGCGTGTACGCCTGGATCGGCCTGCTCAACAACAACGGCGTCATCAACAATGCGCTGCTGTACCTGGGCCTGATCAAGCACCCGCTGGTACTCATGCAGACCGACTTTGCCGTATACATCGGCATCGTGTATTCGTACCTGCCATTCATGATCTTGCCGCTGTATGCGAATCTGGAAAAGCACGACCTGGCGCTGCTCGAGGCGGCCGCGGATCTCGGTGCCCGTCCGCTGCGCGCCTTCGTGCGCATCACCTTGCCGCAGTCCCTGCCCGGTATTCTCGCTGGCTCACTGCTGGTATTTATCCCGGCGGTTGGTGAGTACGTCATCCCCACGCTGCTCGGGCGCACCGATCAGTTGATGATCGGACGTGTGCTGTCGGATGAATTCTTCGAGAACCGCGACTGGCCGGTCGCGAGCGCGGTGGCGATTCTCATTCTCTTGTTGCTGGTGATCCCCATCATGCTGTTCCAGCGCGCCCAGCGGCGCGAACTGGAGGCCGCTAAATGAAGTCCCGCGGGCTGTTCACGCGCGTGGCGCTGGTGGTGGGGCTGATCTTCCTGTACGTGCCGATCATTTCGATGGTCGTGTTTTCCTTCAACAACTCGCGGCTCGTCACGGTGTGGGATGCGGCCCACTCCCCGACGTTCAAATGGTATGGGGTGCTGGTGCACAACGGGCAGATCCTGAATGCCGCATGGCTGTCCTTGCGCATCGCGCTGATCGCCGCGACCGGTGCGGTGATTCTCGGCACGATGGCCGGGATGGCGCTGGCACGCTTCGCATCCTTCCGTGGCCGCACCCTGCTCGCCGGGATGACCACCGCCCCCATCGTCATGCCGGAAGTGATTACCGGGTTATCGCTGCTGCTGCTGTTCGTCGCTCTCGCGCAGCTCATCGGCTGGCCCAAGGGTGTCGGGGCGGTGACCATCACGCTGGCGCACATCACCTTCTGCATGGCCTATGTCACGGTCGTGGTGCAGTCACGGCTGGTGGGGTTCGATGAGTCCCTGGAGGAGGCAGCGATGGATCTCGGCGCCCGGCCGCTCAAGGTATTCTTTCGTATCACACTGCCCCTCATCCTGCCGGCCATTGCCTCCGGATGGTTGCTCGCCTTCACCCTCTCCTGGGATGATCTGGTCATCACGCAATTCGTGGCCGGCCCGGGCTCGAGCACGCTGCCCATGGTGATCTTTTCCAAGGTGCGCTTTGGCGTGACACCCGACGTCAATGCGCTCGCCACGATCATGGTGCTGCTGGTGGCGACCGGAATCGCGATCTCGACGGTGTGGATGCGTTACCGCGAGAAACGCCGCGTACGCGACCTGCAGCTCGCGGCCGCGGCCAACCTGTGAGTGAAGCATGGCGCGCGCAGTGCTCGGCATCGATGTAGGCGGATCGTCAGTCAAGGCCGGACGGGTCGACGTCGCTGCCGGCCGCCTGAGTGGGGAGCTGATGGCGCTGCCCACGCCGCAGCCGGCGACGCCAGCGGCGCTTTTGGGGGTAATCAGGGAGCTGGCGAGCCGCCTGCCCGCGACGCGGCAGCGCGTCGGCATTGCCTTTCCGAGCGTCGTTAAGAACGGCATCACGCACACCGCGGCCAACATCGATAAGGCGTGGATCGGTGCCGCTGCGGCGGCGCTGGCGGCGCGGGAACTCGCCCGTCCCGTGCTCTTTCTCAACGACGCCGACGCGGCCGGTCTCGCGGAGATGCGCTGGGGTGCGGGTCGCGACTGCACCGGTACGGTGATCATGCTGACCTTCGGCACCGGCATTGGCACAGCATTGTTTATCGGTGGGCAGCTCTTTCCCAATACCGAGCTCGGTCACCTGGAGCTGCACGGTGTGGATGCTGAGAAGCGCGCCTCGGCGCAGGCGCGCACGCTCGGGCAGCTGGACTTTCCGGCCTGGGCCGAGCGCGTCAACGAGTATCTGGCGGCGATGCATCGGCTTTTCTGGCCGGATGTATTCATTCTCGGGGGCGCGGTGAGCGAGCGCTTTGCCGAGTTTGCCCCCCTGCTGCGCTCGCAGGCCGAACTGCGGGCCGCGCACTTCGCCAACCAGGCCGGTGTGATCGGCGCGGCACTGGCGGCGGCTGATGAGCGCTTCTGACGGCCGCGGTCGGCCGGGCAAGCTGCCGGAGGTCGGCACGACCATCTTCACGATCATGTCGCGGCGCGCGCGCGAGCTGGATGCCCTGAACCTCGGGCAGGGCTTCCCGGACTACGACATTGACCCGCGCCTGACTGAACTGGTGGCTGCGGCGATGCGCGCCGGCCACAATCAGTACGCGCCGATGGAAGGCTTACCGCTGCTACGGGCGCGAATCGCCGAGAAACTGCAGCGCTACTACGGCGTCAACACCGATCCGGAGAGCGAGATCACCGTCACACTCGGTGCCACTGAGGCGATTTTTTCCGCCATTCAGGCCGCCGTCGGTGCCGGCGACGAGGTAATCGCATTCGACCCGGCTTACGACTCGTATGAGCCGGCCGTGCGGCTCGCCGGCGGCCGCTGTCTGCGCGTGCCGCTCACACAGCCGGGTTTTCGCTACGACTGGGAGCGGGTGCGCAGCCTCATGAGTGCGCGGACGCGGCTCGTGCTCTTCAACAGCCCGCACAATCCGGCCTGCACCACCGCCAGCACCGCAGATCTGGATGCATTGGCGGCGCTGATCCATGACCATGACGCACTCGTGCTTTCCGACGAGGTGTATGAACACGTGGTCTTCGATGGCGCACAGCATCACTCGGTGCTCACTCACCCGCAGCTCGCCGCGCGCAGCTTCGCCGTGTTTTCCTTCGGTAAGACCCTGCACGCCACCGGTCTGCGCGTTGGCTACTGTGTCGCACGTCCGGCGCTGACGCGCGAGTTGCGCAAGGTGCACCAGTTCAATACCTTCAGCATCTCGCACCCGCTGCAGCATGCCATCGCCGCCTATCTCGCCGAGCACCCCGATGGCGGGCGCGGGTTGGCGACGTTCTTCCAGGACAAGCGCGATCGGCTGCGCACGGCGTTGGCCGGCTCCGGATTCGTGCTGCCGCCCGCGCAGGGGACCTATTTCCAGCTGCTGGACTTCAGCGCCTTTGCTGCCCCCGACGATACCGCCTTCGCCGAGCGTCTGCTCAGCGAGGCGCGCGTGGCGAGCATTCCGCTGTCGCCGTTCTACGAGACGCCGCAGCCGTTGTCCTTCGTCCGCCTGTGTATCGCCAAGCAGGACGCGACGCTCGATGAGGCGGCGCGGCGGCTCAACGCGTTCGCCGCGCGCCTGCGCGGGAGTTCCTGACCATGAAGAAACCGACTCGTGTCAATCATCCGCCAGAGGTCGAGTTGCCGCCCGGCAACCGCCCGCTGGTGGCGCCGATTTACCAGTCCGTCAAATTCGAGTTCGACACGCTCGAGGAGACCGAACGCTACCTGCGCGGCGAGCGGCCCGGATTTTTCTATACGCGCACCTCCAACCCCACCACCCGCCAACTCGAACTGCTGCTTGCCGAACTGCAGGGACGCCCCGACTGCCTGGTCACGGCG
>DATHLO010000149.1:0-3527 GCA_035488075.1 Steroidobacteraceae bacterium
GGCCGCGACGCGTGGTGGCGACCGCCCGCCCGTGCAGGCGCGCGAACCAGGAATGCTCGATGACGCGTACGCGATCGAGGGGAGCCTCAAAAATGCTTTCCAGGGCGGCGCGCAGCGCGGGGGGGACGGCGGCTTCGCGGGAGCGTGGCATGGGCGCACTTTACGCGCGCGTGTGCACCCACCCCATACTGGGCCGGAAGCGCAGCGAGCGCACCGGACCGGCCGCGATGTCCTCGGGCAGCAAACGCACGCCCGCATCCTCCAGGTAGCGCTTCACCAGCGCCACGACCATCCCGCAGGTGGCTTCCGCCTGCGGCGCATCGGCCAGGTGCACCACGATGCGCGCCTGCAGGTGGCGCGCGGCCGGGGCCGCCTCGCGCAGCGAGGCCACGCACCGATCCAGGAGCAGCAGCTCGGTCGCGAGCGTCGTGTCGGTTACGTCCGCGGGCTTGGAAGCGCGCACGATGCAACGCAGGTGCAACAGCGCCCCGGCCTCCTCGGCCGCGTCGTACACGCACACGGCGATCGCCGAGTGCAGTTCGGTGACGAGCAGCACGTCGCCCGAGATGACCTCGAACTTGTCCGGCGCGACGTTGATTTCGCGGGTTGCCATCCTTAGTTGTATACCGTCTCGTTGCACGAGCATGCGCGGCCTCCTGCCCAAACTATGAACTGCCGCACGCGGCGCGCGTAGAATATGCGAATGCGTACCATCGGACATGGGAACATGAAACACCTCCTCGGCACCGTGCTCGCGTGCGCACTAATCGCCCCGGTGCTGGCACAGCAGCCGCCCGTGTCGTCGATTCGCGTCACCGGCGATTCGCAGGTGACCGCCAAGCCCGACCGCGTGCAGATCGACATCGGCGTCACGACGCACGCCGAGCACTCGCAGGAGGCCGCCGCGGAGAACGCGCGCCAGGTCGAGACGGTGCTGAGCGCGGTCAAGAAGGCCGCCGGCCCGAGCGCGGTGCTCAAGACTGTCAACTACACTCTGTCTCCGACCTACAAGTACCAAAATGGTCACGAGCCCGCCCTCACCGGCTACAGCGCCGCGAACATCGTGCAGGTGACGCTCGATGATTTGACAAAGATCTCCAACGTCATCGACGCGGCGGCGCAGGCCGGCGCCAACAACGTGCGCGGCATCACCTTTACGCTGCGCGACCAGGAGGCCGTGCACGCGGATGCGCTGCGCAAGGCGGCGGCCAAGGCGCGCGCCGATGCCGAGGTGCTGGCGGCAGCTCTCGGACTTAAGATCGTGCGCGTGCTCACGGTCGAGGAAACCGGCGCACGCTTCGTGCCCGTGATGCGCACCATGTCGGCGGCGCCCAACGCGGCGGCGGCCGAGATGGCGACGCCGGTCGAATCCGGCACGCTCGACATCTCGGCGAGCCTCGTGCTGACGGTGGAGGTTGCGCCGCGCTAGGCTCTCGTGCGGGGGCTTACTTGCGCCAGTACGCCGGCCGTGCCAGCACCACGATGCTGAAGATCTCCAGGCGCCCGAGCAGCATCGCCGCCGTCAGGATCCAGGTCTGCAGCGCGCTCAGGGAATGAAGGTTGTGCACCGCCCCGGGTGCGCCAAAGCCGTGCGCGGTGTTGTTGATCGAGGCCACGACCGCGGCGACCGATGAGTCGAAGTCCAGTCCCGTGAGCAGCATCGCGAAGGTGAAGAGCGCCACGGTGACGAAATAAAGAAAGATGAAGGCGAGTACCGCGTTACCCACCGCATCGGGGATGGCGCGGCCGCCGATGCGCACCGGCGCCATCGCCGCCGGGTGGATGAGCAGCTTCAGTTCCCGTCCCGTCTGGCGCGCCAGGAGCAGCGCGCGGAACATCTTGATGCCGCCGCCGGTGGAGCCGGTGCTGCACACGATGCAGGTGAGGAACAGCATCCAGTAGGGCGCAAACACCGGCCAGCTCTGGTAGTCCTGCGTGGTGAGCCCGCTGGTGGTCGCCTGCGAGACGACGTTGAAGGTTGCGGCGCGCAGCGACTGCAGGAAGTCCGGGTACACCGCGTGCCAGGAGAGCACCGCGGCGATGCCGATGACACTCAGCGACAGCGTCACGAAGATCGCCTTGACTTCCGGATCCTTCTTGTAGGTCTCAAGCGAGAGCTGGCGCAGCGCGACGAAGTGGCGCGCGAAGTTGAGCGAGGCGATGAGCATCAGCACCACGAGCACGAACTCGATCGCGGCCGAATCGAAGTAAGCGATGCTGCGGTCGTGCGTCGAGAAGCCGCCGAGGCCGACCGCGGAGAACGCATGACACACGGCGTCAAACCAGGACATGCCGCACAGGCGCAGCGCCACGATGCCGGCGACCGTGATGAGCGCATACACGATCCACAGGTTCTTGGCGGTCTCGCGGATGCGTGGCGTGAGGCGCTCCTCCTTCACCCCCGGCGCCTGCCCCTTGTAGAGTTGCATGCCCCCGACGCCCAAGAGCGGCAGCACCGCGAGCGCCATGACGATGATGCCGAGGCCGCCGATCCACTCGAGCAGGTGGCGCCAGAAATTCAGCGACGGCGGCAGCGCGTCCAGGCCGTTAAGCACGGTGGAACCGGTGGTGGTGAGCCCGGACATGGCCTCGAAGAAGGCCGCGGTGAAGCTCAGGCCCGGGATGCACATGAGCAGCGGCAGTGTCGCGGCCGCCGGCACGAGGAGCCACCCCAGGGTGACGAGCAGGAAGCCGTCGCGCGGTTTCAGCTCCCGCCGGAAGCGGTAGGTGGCGAGTGCGAGCACGCCGCCGCAGCCGGCGGTGATCAGCGCCGCGATGAGAAAGTGCAGCGCGAGGCCGTCACCGAGCCACAGCGAGCCGAGCAGCGGCAAGAGATAACTCGCCGCGAAGCTTGCGAGCAGGAGACCCAGGACGTGCGCGACCGCCAGCACGGTGTTCTTAGGCCGCCGGCGCTAGCGCTGCGAGCGCAGGAACAGCCGCTCGACCGCCTCCAGGTGGCGGCGGTCGGCGAGGAAGAGGATCACGTGATCGTCGGCGAGCACGCGTGTGTCGTGGTGCGCCATGATCACTTCGTCCCCGCGCACCACCGCGCCGATGGAGGCGCCTTCGGGCAGCGGGATTTCGCCCACGGTCTTGCCCACCACGCGCGAACTGCGCTCATCGCCGTGCACGATCGCTTCCAGCGCCTCGGCCGCACCGCGTCTGAGCGCATGCACGCGCACCACGTCCCCGCGGCGCACGTAGGCGAGCAGCGAGCCGATGGTGATGGTCTGCGGGGAGATGGCGATGTCGATGCTGCTCGACTCGACGAGCTCGGTGTAGGAGGGCTTGTTGATGAGCGCCATCACCTTGTGCGCACCTAAGCGCTTGGCGAGCATGGCGGAGAGGATGTTGGCCTCTTCGGAGTTGGTGACCGCAGCGAACACATCCGAGCTGTCGATGTTCTCCTCGATGAGCAGCTCCTCGTCGGCGGCGTCCCCGTGCAGCACGATCGCGTGCTCGAGGAGTTCGGAGATCTTGCGCGCGCGGCGCGCGTCGCGCTCGATGAGCTTCACCTGGTTGGTCTT
>DATHLO010000150.1:0-12969 GCA_035488075.1 Steroidobacteraceae bacterium
GCGCCTGCCGATCCCATTCCAAGAGCCCCTCGTACGCGGCGTTGTTCGCCGGCGCGAAGCCCTCCAGTAGCAGCACATCCGACAGCGCACCGAACCACGGGCGGCGCTGCGCGTCCAAGAACGCGGCGCGCAGGCGCGCCACGTGCTGCGCTGGCGCGTGCGCCGCGGCGACGAACGCGGGCATCGGCGTGAGCGGCGTGGAGGCGAGCACGCGGATGCCCGCGGTGAGCTCCGGGGCATGCCGCGCAATCAGCAGATGCCAGTACGCGTCCAGGGGCCCGACGTCGATGCTCGCGTCGCGCACGGCATCGAGCACGCGGCGCGCGGTCACGAGGTCACCGAGCATGCGGGCATAGAGCGTCGGGCGCGCGGCGCTTCGGTAGCTGAGCAGCTCGTGCCGGAAGGCATTGAAGCCCGACTGCGAATGACTCACCGTCCAGCCGGCCCGCCCGCCGAAGGTGTCCTCCAGGCGCTGATAGGGTGCGTCCTCGCGCACGATGAGATCGGTGCGATAGAGCGCGCGGCCCTGCGCCCAGGGCGCGCGCGGAATCGGCGCGGCGAGCGCCGTGACGGGTGCAAGTTTCAGCGCCACCGGGTAGCCGCACATAAACACCGCGCCCAGATCCGCGCGCCCCCACAGCAGCTCGAGGGGTTGCGGCGCCGGATACCGCAGGTACTGCAGCGCGACGCCGGACTCGTGCGCGATGTGGCCGAGCAGCTCGCGCCACGCCAGCTCCACGGCAGGCGTGACCGCATACATGCGCGCGTTGGCGATCCACTCGGTCATGGGCGCTGGGCAAGCGGCCGTCCGCGTTTACGCGGCGCTGCTCAGCTCCGCGCTGCGGCGCGTGACGTAATCGCTGATCGCTTCCCGGATGTCCGGATCCAGGGGCGGCGGCACGTAGGCCGCGAGCAATTTCTTCCAGATGCCGGTGGCCCGATCGGTCGCGTTACGCGAGCCGGCGTCGCGCCAGTTTTCGAAATTCGACCAGTCCGACAGCAGCGGCCGATAGAAGGCCGATTCGTAGCGGGCGAGCGTGTGGGCTGAGCCGAAGAAATGCCCGCCGGCGGCGATGCCCTTGATGGCTTCGACCGCGAGGTCATCGTCGCTGAAGTTGACGGACTTGAGGATCTCGGCCCAGTTACGCAGCAGCTCCGCGTCGACGATGATCTTCTCGAGCGAGGCGGACAGCCCGCCCTCGAGCCAGCCGGCGGCATGGTTGATCAGATGGCTGTTGCTGAGGATCGCCGCCTGCAGCGAGAAGCCGGTCTCGTAGGTGGACTGCGCGTCGACGGTGGGCGAGGCGTTGACCGCACTCGTGCGCACCGGCAGCTTCAGGCGCCGGCCGATCTGCGCACCGGCGATGACCGCGTGCACGTACTCGGGCGTGCCAAAGGCGGGCGAGCCGGTGCGCATGTCGACGTTGGATGTGAAGCCGCCCATGACGCACGGCGCACCCGGGCGCGCCAGCTGGCACAGCGCCACCACCGCCAGCGCCTCGGCGGTCTGTTGCACCAGGGCGCCGGCGAGCGTTACCGGCGCCATGGCGCCCATGAGGGTGAAGGGGGTGATGACCACGCACTGGCCGTGCCGTGCCATCACCAGGATGTTATCGAGGATCTCCTCGTCCACGCGGCGCGGTGAGTTCACGTTGGTCACCGTCATGAGCGTCGGCCGGGTGCTGAGATCCTCCACGCTGCAGCGATGCTCGATGGCGGACATGGCGATGGCGTCCTCGGCCTGGATGCCACCGATTCCGCGCGCCGCCCAGACGATGTCCGCACACTCGATGTGGGCCTGGTAGGTCGCCAGATGCCGCGTGGCCACCGGCACGTCGACCGGTTCGACCACGATCCCTCCCTGCCAGTGCAGCACGCCGAGCGTGTGGGTGAGTTTGAGAATGTTGCGGAAGGCCTCAAGATCCCCGTAGCGCCTGCCGCGCTCCATGTCGGAGATGTTCGGCGCGCCGTTGACGGGACCGAAGTTGATCACGTTGCCCCCGACGTGCAGGTGGCGCTCGCTGTTGCGCGCATGCAGCACGAAGCGCTCCGGCGCGTGCGCCAGCTGCGCCAGCACGAGGTCGCGACCGAGCCGTACCATCTGGGTCTCTTCATCCACGAGCGCACCGGCGCGCCGGTACAGCTCGCGCGCCGCCGTGCTGCGGATTTCAAGTCCGGCTTCCTCCAGAATCTGAAAGGCCGCCGCCAGAATCCGCTCAACCTGTTCGCCCGTCAGCACCTCCAGCGGTGCCCACGGGTTGCTCAGGCGCGGCAGGGGGGCGAGCGAGGGGCCGGTCGAGCGCGGAGCGCGGCCGCGGTCGCGACGGCGAGAGGCGGGCGGGACGTCTGTCATGCAGGTGCTGGCGGCTGCCGGGGGCGAGTGCGAAAACTGCGTCCGATGCTACGGAGCCGGTGCCCGGATGTCGAATCGCTGGCACTGAACGGACCATGAAGAACACCCGCCACAGTCCGGTCCCGGAGGGCGTGGGCGCGCGCACACCGACCTTCCGACCCGGGCCAGCCCGAGGCGCGGGCGGCATTTGAGCGCGGCGCGCCCCGCGGAGGGTGCGGATTTTCAGTAAGATTCGTGGCCTCGAGTACCGACGGAGCACCCATGCCCGCGACCCGCGGCGGATTTCGCGTTTCTCCCGCACAGGTCGAGGCCTTTCAGAACGACGGGGCCGTCGTATTGCGCGGACTGCTGACGAGCGCCGAGGTTGAACTGCTCCGCAGCGGCATCGATGCGAACCTCGCCGCTCCCAGCCCGCGGGCGAAAGTGGCGAGTACGCGCGAGGACCCGGGCTGGTTCGTCGAGGATTTCTGCTGCTGGCAGGAAAACGAGTCCTACCGGCGCTTCATCTTTGAGTCGGCACTGGGAAGTGTGGGCGCGGCTCTCATGCGCAGCCGCAGTGCGCGGCTGTATCACGATCACATGCTGACCAAGGAGCCGGGCACGCGCGCGCGCACGCCCTGGCACCAGGACCAGCCGTACTACAACATCAGCGGCACGCAAAACTGCAGCTTCTGGATTCCGGTCGACCCGGTTGCGCGCGAGGCGACGCTCGAGTTCGTCGCCGGCTCGCAGCGGGGCCCCTGGCTGATGCCGCGTACTTTCATGGATGCGCAGGCGAAGTGGTTTCCGCCCGGCACCCTTGCGGACCTGCCCGACATCGAAGCGCGCCGCGCCGACTACCGCATCCTCGGCTGGGAGCTCGTCCCCGGGGATGCGGTGTGTTTCCACATGCTGACGCTGCACGCCTCCGGCGGCGTGCCCTCCGGGCAGCGGCGGCGCGTGTTCTCCGTGCGGCTGCTCGGGGACGACGTGCGCCACGCCCCGCGCCGCTGGCAGACCTCGCCTGATTTTCCGGGTCTAGCGGACGCGCTTCCCCCCGGCGCGCCCATGGAGCATCCGCTCTTTCCGCTGCTGTCGCCTGGGGCGTGAAGCTTTAGCCCGGCGGCAGCGTTCGCACCGTGCTTTGCGTCGCGATGACTTTAACGGCCTGTCCGGCGGCGAGGCGCTCGGCGCCGCGCACCACCAGGCGATCGCCCGCGGCGAGCGGCCCGCTGACCTCCACCGCATCGGCCATACCGACCCCGGGAGTCACGTCGAGCTGCTCGACGGTGTTCGCGCGCGTCACGCGCAACACGTAGGAGTGGTTCTGGCGGATGACGAGCGCATCGCGGGGCACGGTGACTGCGGTGCGCGCCGCCGTTGCCGGCAGGCTTACCTCGACCGGTGTGCCCACCAGCCACTCCGGGCTCGCGAGCGCCACGCGCACCTCGAACTGCCGCGAGCGGTCATCGCCGACGGGCACAACGGTGCGTACCGTGCCGCTCTTCTCGAGGCCGTGATCGCGCACGGTGACGGCCTGCCCGGGATGCACGTTGGCGGCGAGCTCGAGGGCTGCGGTGGCGCGCGCCTCGACGTCGGCGGTATTCACCAGGCGCACCGTGGCCGCACCGATCTGCACGAACTCGCCGCGCTGGATGAAGCGCTCGCTGACAATGCCGGGGAAGGGTGCGCGGATGACCGACTGATCGATCTCGTACTGCGCCTGCCGCAGCTGCGCGTCCGCGCGCGCGACGTCATCGCTGGAGACCTCGCGCTGCGCCTTCGCGTCATCCAGTTGGCTCGCGCTCAGGGCCTGGGTCGCTGCCAGGCGGTTGAAGCGCTCCAGCTGTGAACTGGCCACCTCGTGCTGCGCGCGTGCGCGCGCCACCTGCGCGCGCAGGTCAGCGAGCCGCAGCCGCGCCATGGTGTCCTCCAGGCGCGCGATCGGATCGCCCTGGCGCACGCGCGTGCCCACATCCGCGATCCAGGTGACGCGCCCGGCGATGACGCTCGCGATGCGTGCGTCCGAGCGGCTCACGATCGAGCCCGGAATCCAACTGGCGACGGTCAGCGCTCGCACGCGTACCGTGGCGACCTCCACCACCACGCGCTCGGGGGCCGGCGGGTCGGCCGCCGCGGTAAAGGCGAGCACACAGGCGCCTGCGGTAGCCGCGAGCAGGGCGGTGCGGTGCGCATTGCGGGTGCCCGTCATGGTTGCCCTCCCTCTTAAATTCGCCGCTTCACGACTGTGCGACCGGTGCCGCTGTGACCGCTGTGCCGAGGCGCGCCGCGCTGGGCTGCAGCAGCCGCATGAGGGCCGGAATCAGGATCAGGCTGAACACGAGACTGATGACGACGCCTCCGATGTTGACGGCCGCCAGTCCGCGGTAGATGACGCTGCCGGGGCCGGGATTTACCGCCATGGGCAGCGCGCCGAGTGCACCGGTGAGGGTGCTGGCGAGGATGGCGCGCAGGCGTTGCTGCAGGCCGGTGCGGATGCCCTCATCGAGGCTCGCGCCTTCGCCCTGGACGCTGCGGACCGCCGCCACCAGCAGAATCGCGTGATTGATGATGACCCCGATCATCATGACGAAGCCGATCATCGAGAGCAGATCGAGCGCCTGGAATTTGACCAGATCAAGCAGACGCAGCCCCACCACGCCGCCGACCAGGGCGAGCGGCACGGTGAGCAGCACGATGAGACTGTCGCGCAGCGAGCGGAACAGCACGGTCATGAGCAGCAGCAGCACCACCAGCGCCATGGCAAACACACGGCTCATGGCCGCAAGCGTCTGGCTCAGACTGTCGGCGCTGCCGGCGAGGCGCAGTGAGCCGTCCGGCGGCATCTGCGCGCGCAGCGCGGGCAGCACCTCATGGTCGATGGTGCTCAGGACCTTCTCCAGTGAGAGTGCCGCGGGCGGATCGACGGTAAGGGTTACCGTGCGCCGGTGATTCAGGCGACGAATGCCGGGGGGGCCGAGCGTGGTGGACAGCTGCACGATGTCCCGGAGCTGCACGGTAAGGCCGGTCGGGGTGACGAGCGGCGCGCTGGCCAGATCCTCCGGGGTCGTGCCCTGGTTGGCTCTGAGGATGATCGGCAGGCGCGACTTGCCGTCGAAGTATTCCCCGAGCCAGGCACCCTCGCCGACGGTGCGCACGATGGTACCGACCGCGGCACGGTCCCAGCCGACTTCTGCGATGCGCCGGTCATCGGGCATCGCGTGCAGCTCGAGCCCCGCATCCTCCGGATTGGGGAAGCTCAGCACCGTTGCGCCGGGGAAGACTTTCTCGAGCAGCGCGCGCCCCTCGACCGCCACCCGATTGAGCGCGGCGGTGTCCTCGCTCTGCAGGTGGATGCCGACTGAGCGCGCCGAGCCGCCGATGCCCCCGAAGAGCTCCCCTTCGCTTGTGAACACGCGCGTATCGGGCAGGCCGACGGTGATCTTGTCGCGGATCAGCTGCTCGAGCTCGCCGATGCGCCGCTCGTCCACCACGCGGGCGCCGATCGTGCCCCCGCCCGGCCACGCCTGGATGTACCAGTTCTTCAGGCGCGGCTCCTTTTCACCGCGCATGTAGGGCGCCATGCGCTCGAGCATCGTCGGCAACAGCTCCCGATTGACCGCCTCGGGACTCATGCCCGGGGGAAATTCGAAGAACGAGTCGATGGCCGCCCGCTTCACCGGCGGCAGGTAGTCCAGGGGCGGCAGCATCCACCAGGTCAGCAGCAGCGGCCCGATGAGGAGGCCGGCGATCCAGCCGAGCTGCTTCGGGCGGGTGTCGGTGACCTTGAGGATCCACTCGGTGAGGCGCGGCCAGCCCGCGCCGTAGCCGCTCGGGCGCAGCGGGCGGTTGAGCGCGAAGCCGAGCGCCTGTGGCAGCAGCGTCAGGGCCGCGATGATCGAAATCGCCACCGCGATCGAGATGGTGAGCGCCAGATCCCCGAACAGCTGCCCCTCGACGTCCTTAAGAAAAAGGACCGGCACAAAGACCGCCACGGTGGTCGCCGTGGAGGCGATCAGTGCGCCGGCCACCTGGCGTGCGCCCTGGCTCGTCGCTTGATCCAGAGGCAGGCCATTTTCTCGCAGGCGCACGACGTTGCCCGAGACCACGATAGCGCCCTCAACCACCATGCCGACCGCGAAGGCGAGCCCGGCGAGGGAGATCACGTTGAGACTGCGGCCCATCAGATCAAGCGCGACGAACGTGGCGCACAGACACACCGGGATCGTGGCCGCGATGAGCAGCGTCACGCGCCACTCGCGCATGAACCACCACACGACGATGAGCGCGAGCAGTGCGCCCACGAACAGATTCTCGCTGAGCAGGTGCACGGCGCGCCGGATGAACAGGGCGGCATCAAAGGACTGCTCGATCCCCAGTCCGTGCGCCTTCAGCGGTCCGTCGCGCAGCTCCGCAACCGCGGCCTTGACCGCATCGAGTGTCGCCAGCACGTTGGCACCGTTGGCGCGGAAGACCTGCACCCCGATCGCGGGATTGCCGTTCTGGTAGGCAAAGAAGGTGCGCGGCGGGGGCGCGACGTCAATGGTGGCGACATCGGCCAGATGTACCGGCCGCCCGTCACGCCAGGTGAGCACCAGAGCTCCGAGCTCCTCGGGCGTAAAGCGCCCGGTGAAACGCAGCGTGTACTGGCGGCGCCCGACCGCGAGCTGTCCCCCGGACACATTGGTTGCCGCCGCGGCGCGGTTGGCGATATCCGGGATGTTGATGCCGAGCGCGGCGGCGCGCGCCAGATCGACGGTGATGTGCACCTCATCCGAGGGACCGGCGTTGACGCTCACCGCCGCCACGCCCGGGATCGATTCCAGGCGTGCGCGCACGGTGTCTTCGATGAAGCGGCGCTGCTTCTCGATGGGGCCCGGGGTGCCCGGCAGCAGCTGCACGAAGAACCAGGAGAGGGTTTCGTTCGTGTCCCCGTTGCCCCCGAGGGAGACCTGCGGGCGGTCGGCATCGCGCGGCAGCGGCGGCAGGCGGTTGAGGCGCCCGATGGCCTCCACCAGCGCGTTCTTCATGTCGGTGCCGATCGCGAAGCGCAGATTCAGGTTGGCGCCGCCGACGAACGCGCTGCCCTCGATCTCCTCGACCCCGGGCAGACCCTGCATGACGTTCTCGAGGGGCTCGAGAAGCTCGGATTCGACTTCCTCGGGGGAGGCGCTGCGCCAGCCGGTCTGAATCTGCAGCTCCGGGCGCTTGATGTCCGGAAAGAGCTGCAGCGGCAGGTGCGCAAGACTCAGAAACCCCAGGAGCAGCACGAAGATCGCAATGACGATCACGCCAATCGGACTGCGTTTCGACCACTTCAGGGTTTCCATGCCTCAGGCCCGGGTAGCGTGGAACCGTTCCATGCGACCTTGGATGGTACGGCCGGGTTCTGGGTTTGAATGGCACGACGCGTCGAAGCGCCCGGCGCGCGCGACACCACGAGCGCGGGGAACGCCCGCGGCCGCCTGGCGCGGCGGGACCGGCCGTTTTCGGACGTCGATTTGGCGTTTCCGTGTCCGAAAACGACCGGGTTTTCTCCCGCACCAGCCCTAGATTCGCTCCTGCAGCGCGGCCGAGGGCTGTCCGGAGGCCCGGTTCACGATAAGGAGGCTTCGAATCGGCGTGCTGTCAGCGCGCGGCCAGCGCTTAGAGCATCCGCGCGCACCTTAGACCGAGGCCCATGAACCCACACCACTACCGGCGGCTCGGGCACTACGCGTGCGAGCCCGGAGGGAGAAATAAGATGCGTGCCAGCTCATATCTCATCGTGGCCGCCGCCTGCTGGGCGGCGACCCAAACCGCCGCAGCGGCTGCTTCAGCGCCGCAGCCGCTGTACCGCGTAAATGTCCTGAGCAGCGCCGGTGCCGCGGGCAACAGTGTGAACGAGCTCGGATTGGTCAGCGGCAGTTACACGCTGCCGAACAACGCCGTCCACGCCGCCGTGTGGGCCTTCGGCCAGCAGGTCGACCTCGGCACCCTTGGCAGGGGTGCCACGCTCAGCAGCAAGGTGCAATGGCCGGTGAAGAATGTGCTGGGCCTGATCTCAGGCATTGCCCTCACGGACAGCCTGGATCCGAATCAGGAGGGCTGGAGTTGCGGATTCTTTCTGCCCAATCCGAACTTCAATGTGTGCCTGGGATTCCTCTGGGATCCGCTCACACGCAAAATGCGGCCGCTGCCCACACTCGGCGGAACCAATGGCTTTGCGACCGGCAGCAACAACCTGGGGGAAACGGTCGGTTGGGCGGAGAATACCGTGCACGACCCAAGTTGCATCCTGCCGCAGGTGCTGCAGTTCAAGCCGGTCGTGTGGGGGCCGGGTCGCGAGCAGATCCGCGCGCTGCCGCTGGTCGAGGGCGATACCGCAGGAGCGGCCACCGCCCTCAATGACCGCGGGCAGATTGTCGGGATCTCCGGCAGCTGTGGCTTCGCGGTCGGGGGACCGACGGGCAAGCACGCCGTGCTGTGGGACAACGGCCGGTTGATCCAGATTGTGAGTCCGTACGGGGCGAGCGCGCCGTACTGGAACACACCGATGATGATCAACGCAGGCGGTGACGTCGTGGGCTTCGCGGGTTTTCCGAATGATCCGGCGGGCAACTTCACGCCGCCCTTCATGTGGACCCAGCAGGGGGGCTTTAAATTCATCCCGCTCCTGCAGGGCGACATCGCAGGCGTCGCCACCAGCATCAACGAGCGCCAGCAGGTCGTTGGCTACTCGAACGATGCGAACGGCAACTTCCATCCCTGGCTCTGGCAGCACGGTGTCACCACCAACCTCAACGAGCTGATTGAGCCCGGCTCAGCGCTGAGCGGACCGATCCTGCTGGCCTTTGATATCAATGACCGCGGCGAGATCACCGGCACGACGAGCACCGGGCAGGCGTTTGTGGCAACGCCGGTACAAGCGGGTAATTAGTCGATCGTGCGAGCGTACGAGGACTGGGCGCGCGGGCAGTGCGTCTTGCAGAACTTCCCGCTCGTCCCGCACGTGCCAGCCGCTCACCTGCGGTAGCGCATCAGCGGTGTTAGAACCCGACGTAGCCGTGGGTGATCGCGTAGGCGACGACGCCGGTCGCCGAGCGCACGCCGAGTTTGCGCATGAGATTGGTGCGATGGCGCTCGATGGTCTTGTGACTCACGGACAAAAGCTGCGCCATCTCGCGCGTGCGATAGCCCTCGGCGATCAGCGCGACGACTTCCTGCTCGCGGCTGGTAAGCATGCCCGCCCCGTCAGTACCGCGCGCGTGCGGGGCGCTGCGGCGCGGCGCGGCCGTCTCGAGCACCGAAGTGCTGATGTAGTGCTTCTTCTGCGCCAGCGTCTTGATGGCGTTGAAGAGCTCGGAGCGCCGGTCATTGCGCAGCACGTACCCGTCAGCGCCCGCGCGGCGCGCAGCTTCGATCGTCTCGCCGTCACGGCTGGCGGAAAGCACGAGTACGGCGGCTGAACCCCAGCGCCGCTTCAGGTGCACGAGGGTCTGCGGGCCGCTGCGCATCGCCAGACACAGGTCAACGATCGCGACATCGGGCTTAATTTCAGCGTGCGCGCGCAGCGCCTCGCGTGCGCTGGCGAATACCCCCACCAGGTGCAGATCTGCTTCGCCTTCAAGCAGGGCGCACAAGCCGTCACGGGCGAGGCCCTCGCCGTCGATGACGAGAATGCGGGTCTTGCGACGCATCGTTTTTCGTGGGCGCAGCGCGGTCGCTGCAAACTATACTCCGGCCGTGCGCAGGATGTGACCGGCCGGCAGCGCGAGAGGTTCCCGCTGGCGTTCAGGCGGGCGGTTTGCGCCGTGCCAGGAACTTCTCCACGCGTTGCGCTGCATCCGGTGCCAGGCCCTCGTTCTTGAAGATCTCCAGAGCGTGCGAGTCGCGCAGGCTCAGGCCGTCACTTTCCACCAAGGCACGCTTACTCACCTGGTTCGCATACCAGGAGTTGGCGAGGATATTCTCCGCCAGAGCGTTCAGCCGCGTTTCGAACTCCTGATCCGGATAGACAAAGTTCGCCAGGTGCATCTCGTGCGCGTCGCCGCCCGAGTAGGCACTGCAAGTGCACATCATCTCGGCCGCCTTGGCGGTGCCGACCCGGTGCGGCAGGCGCAGGCTCAGGCCCCAGATCGGGGTCAGTCCCCAGCGCGCATACGCGTCGGAGAAGCGCGCCGACTCGGAGGCGACGATGATGTCCGCCGCCAGCGCAAGCTCCATGGCACCGGTGGAGCAGTGTCCCTCGACGGCCGAGATGACCGGCTGCGGCAGGTTCGCGACCTTCTCAATCACCTCGGAGTTGAAATGCGGCTTGGCGTGGGCGCGCACGTAAGCAAGCACTTCCTGCATGTCGTAGCCGGCGGAGAAATTGCCACCGGCGCCGCGCAGGATCACGAGGCCGATGGTGCGCGTCTCGCGCCGCAGGGCATCGACGTGTACCTCGAGCGCCTCGAACACATCCTTGGTGAGCGCGTTCAGTTTCTCCGGACGATTGAGTGTCAGGATCGCGGCACCCCGGCGATTTTCGCGTAACACGAGCTCGGTCACTGTGAGCCTCCTGTCGGTCGGTTCCACCAGCCGCCGCCGAGCGCCTGAAAGAGCGCGGCGGTGTCCGCATAGCGGTTGGCGCGTGCCTGTACCACCGCGAGCGCCGCCTGCTGGTAGGTCTGTTCGGCGTTGAGCAGCGCCACCGTGCTGATGCCCCCAAGGGTACGCTGCTGGCGGGCGATGTCGAAGGCACTGCGCGCGGCCCGCTCGGACTCGACCGTCGCCGCCAGCGTATCCGCGTCGGCTTTGAGTGCGTGCAGCGTGTCGGCAACGTTCTGACAGGCGAGGATGACGGCCGCGCGGTATTGGGCCCCCGCCTGATCGAGCGCTGCATCCGCGGCGCGCTTGCGATGCAGCAGCGCGCCGGCGTCGAACAGCGTCTGGGTGAGGGACGCCCCGGCGCTCCAAAAGCCGGTGTAGGAGGTGAACAGCTGACTGATCTGCAGCGCCGCAGAACCGGTCTGCGCGCTGATGGCGAACTGCGGCAGCATGTCCGCGATCGCAACGCCCACCGCGGCGGAGGCGGCGTGCATATTCGCTTCCGCCTGGCGCACATCCGGCCGCTGCTCGATGAGTTTGCTCGGAATGCTCACCGGCACCTCGGCGGGCAGGGTGAGCTCCTCGAGACGGAAGGTCTGCGTGGGCTCCTCGGCCGGCAGACGGCCGATGAGAGCGGTGAGGGCGTCGCGCGTCTGCGCCAGCTGTTTGCGCAGCGGCGGCAAGGTCGCGGCGGTCTGCGCTTCGGCGGCCTGCTGTGAGAGCAGATCCAGCTGACTTGCCGTGCCCAGGCCCTTCTGAGCGCTCACCGTAGCGCTCAACTGCTGCTGCACCTGTACCAGCCGTTCGGTGGCGCTGATCTGCGCGCGCAGCGAGGCTTCCTGGACCGCGGTGACGACCACATTGCTGCTCAGGGTGAGATAGGTCGCCTCCAGCTGAAAGCGGGTGGCTTCGGCCTGCGCCTTGCTCGCTTCCAGCGCACGGCTCTCGCCGCCGAAGACATCGGGCAGGTAGCTCACGCTGAGCTGGGCGGTGTAGAGGTTGTAGTAGGGATTCACCTGCGGCAGGCTCGTCGGGTTCGCCAGTGTGCCGAGCGCGTTCTTCGCGCGCTGCGCACTGAAGCCCCCCTGCAGGCTGGGCCAGAGCGTCGCCCGCTGCGCGGCGTACAGCTCATTCGCCTGCCGCAGCGCGGCCTGCGCGGCATTGACGTCCGGGTTCTGCTTCAGTGCCTGCTCGATCAGCTGACTGAGAGGCGCGGAGCCGAAGAGCGTCCACCAGTCGGCCGGGATGTCCATCCCCTCACGCAGACGCTGCGCGTTACCGCCCACACCTGCCGCTGCGGTGGTTTCACCCTGCGTGGGCGCTGCGCCGTAGCCGGCATCGGTCGGCGCCGCCGGGCGCTTGAAATTCGGTCCGACCGCACAGGCGCCGAGGGTGAGGCTCAGCAGCAGTGCCGCCCGCGGAGCTGACATCAGATACTTCCCTCTACCACGCCGCGTCCGCGCTCTTCAGCCCAGTGCTCGACCATGTGGTACATCGACGGCAGTACGAACAGCGTCAGCAGCGTTGCGATCGCAAGGCCACCCACGACGACCGTGGCGATGCCGCGCTGTACGTCGCTGCCGACGCCGGTATGTATCGCCGCCGGCAACATGCCTAAGCTGGCCACCGTCGCCGTCATGAGCACCGGCCGCAGGCGCTCGGTCGCCCCCCTCATGATCGCCTCGTGCAGCTCGAAACCGGATTTACGCATGCGGTTCAGATTCGCCACCATGATGATGCCGTTCTGCACGGCCACGCCGAAGAGGGCGATGAAGCCCACGCCACTGGCGACGTTGAGTGTCTGGCCGGTCAGATGCAGCGAGATCAGCCCGCCGAGCATCGCGAGCGGTACCACGCCTAATACCAGCGCGGCCTGCCGCAGGGAGCCGATGCCCACGGTGAGCAGGATGAGCATCGCGCCCATGACCATGGCGAGAATGATGCCGAGGCGCGCTTCGGCGCGCCGCTGGTTCTCGAACTGGCCACCCCATTCCAGGCGGATCCGGTTCGGATCGAACCGCACGTGCGCTGCGATCTTAGACTGCGCCTCCTTAAGATAGGAGGTG
>DATHLO010000151.1:0-13715 GCA_035488075.1 Steroidobacteraceae bacterium
GGTGGCGGCGATGTACGCAGCCTTCACCCGCGTCTACCCGGAGACCGGCACGCCGCGCACCCGCCACGTGACGAGCAACGTCATCATCGAGCCGGACGGGGAGGCGCAGGCGCGCGCCGAGTCCTAGATCCTGGTGCACCAGGCCACCCCGGCGCTGGCGCTGCAGCCCATCATCGGCGGGCGCTACTACGATCGCTTCGTGCGCGCGGGCGGCGCCTGGCGCTTCAGCGAGCGGCGCATCGAGATTGACCTGTTCGGGAACTTAAGCGCGCACCTGTTGCAGAAGTACGGACCGGACTGACGCCTGCGTGCGCGCACGTGCGGCCGTTGCGGCGCAGAGTATGAGCCAAGGCAGGAGAGCCCATGAGCCGAGCGCAGGATCGCATCACCCCGGCACCTGAGACGCAGCAGGTGGCGCAGGAAGCGCAGCGCTGGCAGGCAGCCACGCGCGCGCCGCACGTGGCCGCGCACCCGGAGCGGCGCGAGCCCTTCCTCACCCAGGCGCTGAAGTGGCCCATCAAGCCGCTCTACACCCCGGCCGACCTCGAAGCGGCCGGCTTCGACTATCTCAGCGACCTCGGCTTCCCCGGCGAGTACCCCTACACGCGTGGCACGCAGCCGAACGGGCATCGCTCCGCGCTCTGGACCATGTCGCAGGTCACCGGCTTCGGCAAGGGCGAGGACTGGGCCAGGCGCGCCCGCTACATGCTCGACCAGGGGCTGCAGGGCCTCATCCTCGAGCACGACCTGCCGACCACCAACGGCTACGACAGCGACCATCCGCTCGTGGAGGGCGAGGTCGGACGCGCCGGCATGGCGCTCGACAGCCTCGAGGATCTGGAGCGCGCCTTCGAGCTGCCGTTCGAGCGCCTCAAATACCTGATGAGCGTGTGCAACGCACCGCAGCCGGTCAACCTCGCGATGATCATCGCCGCCCTGGAGAAAAAGGGCGTCGACCCGCGCGATTTCGTGCTGCACATCGTCAACGGCATCCTCATCGAGTACACCTGCGTCGGCCGCTACATCTTCCCGCCGGTGCACGGCCTGCGCGTGGCGACCGACTGCATCGAGTACATCATCCGCAACCACCCGAACTGGGCGCCGATCTCCATCATCAGCGCGCAGCTGCAGCCGGCGAAGGCGAATCCGGTGCAGGAGATCGCCTTCTCCATGACCATCGCCGTGGCGTACCTCGATGCGGTGCTGGAACGCGGCCTCGACATCGACACCGTGGCGCCCTACTTCCACTTCGTCATCAATGTCGACATGGACTTCTTCGAGGGCATCTGCAAGCTGCGCGCCTACCGCAAGGTGTGGGCGCGCCTCATGAAGGAGCGCTACGGCGCCACCCGGCCGGCCGCGCTCAAGATCCGCATGATGACCTCGCCCACCACCATCGCGCTCACCCTGCAGCAGCCGCTGAACAACATCGGGCGCCTCGCCATCATGGCGACCGCCTGCGCGCTCGGCGGGGCGGGGGAGGCGATGACGACGCCACTGCACGATGAGGCGCACGCGCTGCCCGCGGAAGAGGCCATCCGCGTCGGCGCGGCGCTGCAGCACATCATCGCGCACGAGAGCGGGGTCGCGGACACCATCGACCCCCTGGCCGGCTCCTACTACGTCGAGTCCCTGACCAAACGCATCGAGAGCGCAGCGTTCGAGGAAATCGACAGGATCATGGCGATGGGCGGGGCGTTGCGGGCGATCGAGAGCGGCTACTTCCAGCGCGCGCTCGGGCGCGAGCAGTACGAGCGCAACAAGGACGTCGAGGAGGGGCGCCGCAAGTGGGTGGGCGTGAATCACCTGGTGGTGCC
This sequence comes from Steroidobacteraceae bacterium, assembly GCA_035488075.1. Lineage (GTDB taxonomy): Bacteria > Pseudomonadota > Gammaproteobacteria > Steroidobacterales > Steroidobacteraceae > 13-2-20CM-66-19. The sequence continues at coordinate 1,818 of DATHLO010000151.1, forward strand.
GGAAGAGAAGCGCCAGATCCAGATATTCCGCGCCGACAACCGCATGGAAGAGGAGCAGGTGGCACGCGTGAGGGCGCTGCGCGCGCGGCGCGATGCGGCGGCGGGATCGGCGGCGCTCGAGGCGGTGCGCCAGGCCGCGCGCAGCGGCGCCAATCTCGTGCCACCGTGTCTTGCGGCGGTGAAGGTGTATGCCACGCACGGGGAGCTGTGCGATGCGATGCGCGAGGTATTCGGCGTGCACAGCCCCGACAGTCAGCTGACGGGGGTGTGAGGTGCCCGAGAGCGCTGCCCGTCCGCTGCGCATCCTGCTCGCCAAGCTCGGCATGGACACGCATACGGTCGGGATCACGGTAGTCGCACATGCGCTGCGGGAGGCCGGCATGGAGGTGATCTTCACCGGCCTCAAGCAAACCCCGGAGGCGGTGGCGAACGCGGCGATCCAGGAGGACGTGGACGTGGTGGGGGTCTCGAGCCTCTCGGCCGGGCACACGCGCAACCTCCCGCGCCTGGCGCAGCTGCTGCAGTCGCAGGGGGCCGCCGACAAGCTCCTGGTCGCCGGCGGGGTGATCCCGGAGGAGGACCTGCCGCTGCTGCAGGCGGCGGGCTTCGCCAGGGTCTTCACCATGGGCACCGATACGCGTGAGATCGTGGCGTACCTGCGCGCCTGGTGGGGCGAGCGCGGCGCGTCGCAGTCCTCCTCAACGTGATGGACGTCGCCGCGCAACTGCTGGCCGGCAGCGTGGCCGCCGGCGCCCGCGCCATCCGCTGGCTGGATGATGGCGACGCGCGCGGCCGCGAGGTCCTGCGCGCCATCTTCCCGGCGACCGGGCGTGCGCACGTGGTCGGTGTCACCGGCCCCCCGGGGGCCGGCAAGTCCACCCTCGTCGACATGCTGATCGCGCACGAGCGCCGCCGCGGGCGCCGCGTCGCGGTGCTCGCGATCGACCCGACGAGCCCCTTCAGCGGCGGGGCGATTCTCGGCGACCGGGTGCGCATGAGCCGCCACGCGCTCGATGCGGGCGTGTTCATCCGCTCACTCGGCACGCGCGGCGCGCGCGGCGGCCTGTCGCGCTCCACCTACGACGCCACGCTGGTGCTCGATGCGATGGGTTACGACCTCGTCATGGTCGAGACCGTCGGGGTGGGCCAGGAGGAGATGGACATCGTGAGGCTGGCGCACTCGACCATCATCGTCGCGGTGCCGGGACTGGGCGATGAGGTGCAGGCCATGAAGGCGGGTCTGCTGGAAGCGGGCGAGATCCTCGTCCTCAACAAGGCCGACCGCGAGGGCTTCGAGCAGACCTGGCGGCACCTTGAGCTGCTGTTGCACCTGCGTGGCGGCGGCCGCGCGGCGGGCGGCTGGGCAGCGCGCCTTCTGCCCGCCGTGGCTACGCGCAACGAGGGGGCCGGCGCGATCGTGGCGGCGCTTGATGAGCACCGTCGTTACCTTGAGGACAGCGGCGAATTTGAGCGCCAGTGCGGGCGGCGCAGTGAACAGCAGTTTCTCGCGCTCGCCCGCGCAGCACTCATGGCGGACCTGCTGTCCGGCCCCGGGGCTGAGCTGCTGCGGCAAGTGCGCGCGCGCCGCCTCGACCCGTATACGGCTGCCGAACAGCTCAGCGCGCAACTGCGCGCCGGGCGCACGCCGCACTAGGGCTCTGGCGCCTGCCTCAGTGCTCCGCGGCGCGCAGACCACCGCTGATGAAGGCGATGAGTTCGCGCAGGAACTGCTCAAACTGTGCCCGCTTGGGCGCGCTGCTGGCCAAGGATCCGGGCTGTCCTTCCAGGGCATTGGCGAGTGCATGCTGTGCCAGATCCGCCGCCAAGCGCCAGCGGCGCGTGAGCGTGCGCTCGTCAAGGTGCGGCAGCGCGCGCTGCAGCAGCGGGCGAAAGACGGCAAAGCTCTCCTCGAGCGTGCGGGCAAGGTAGGGCGAGCGATCAAACGACAGGCGTACCAGGAAGCGCAGCTTCGCTGCGCTTGCGGGAAAATCCTCGAGCATGCCCGCCGTGAGTGGCAGGACCAGAGCGGCCACGATCCGCTCAAGCGACGGCGCGCACTCGTCTTTCAAGGGCGCCAGCATGCGCGCCCGCTCGGCGAGCATGCGCGGTTGCGCGCGTGCGAGCAGCGCCCGGACCAGACCGTCGCGCGTTGCAAAGTGGTAATGCAGCGCGGCGACGCTGTAGCCGGCCTCCGCATTGATGGTGCGCAGCGAGACCGCATCGATGCCGCGCTCGGCAAACAGGCGCTCCGCTGCGTCCATGATCGCGTCGCGCCCGGACTCTTCCTGGCGGGCTTTTGGCAGCGGCGCTTGACTTTTCACAGGCACGGTTCGAGACTAGAACTTATCACTTGATAAGTCAACGCGACCGAGGGGTAGCCGATGCGCGGAGCGTGCCATTGAGCAGCGTCGAAGTCTCGCCGGGGAGCATCTCCCCGGCCGCCGTGCTCACTCATCTGCAGCGCCTGGAAGCGGAGAGCATCCACATCATGCGCGAGGTGCTGGCCGAGTGTGAGCGGCCGGTGATGCTCTACTCGATCGGCAAGGACAGCGCCGTGATGCTGCACCTGGCGGTCAAGGCGTTCTATCCGGCCGTGCCGCCCTTTCCGCTGCTGCACGTGGACACCACCTGGAAGTTCCGTGCGATGTACGAGTTTCGCGATGCCATGGCACAGAAGCTCGGCATGCAGCTGTTGGTGCATGTGAATCAGGAGGGGCTGGCACAGGGCATAGGTCCCTTCACGCACGGTTCACAGGTGCACACCGATGTCATGAAGACCCAGGCGCTGAAACAGGCGCTCGACAAATACGGCTTTGACGCCGCCTTCGGCGGCGCACGCCGCGACGAAGAGAAGAGCCGCGCCAAGGAGCGCATCTTTTCCTTTCGCTCCGCGCAGCATCGCTGGGATCCGAAACAGCAGCGCCCGGAACTGTGGTCGCTCTACAACGCGCGCAAGCACCCGGGCGAGAGCCTGCGGGTCTTTCCGCTGTCCAACTGGACCGAACTCGACATCTGGCAGTACATCTACCTGGAAAAGATCCCGATCGTGCCCTTGTATTTCGCCGCCGTGCGCCCGGTGGTGGAGCGCGATGGGGCGCTCATCATGGTGGACGATGAACGCCTGCCGCTCATGAGCGGGGAGCGCCCGCAGCTGAAGAAGGTACGCTTCCGCACGCTCGGCTGTTATCCGCTCACCGGCGCGGTGGAGAGCGCGGCGGACACGCTGCCGGCGATCATTCAGGAGATGCTGCTCACCAAGACCTCCGAGCGGCAGGGGCGGGTGATCGACCACGACGCCGCCGCCTCGATGGAGCGCAAGAAGCAGGAGGGCTATTTCTGATGGCGCACCAATCCGAACTCATCGCCACTGATATCGGCGCCTACCTGCACGCACACGAGCGCAAGAGTCTGCTGCGCTTCATTACCTGCGGCTCGGTGGATGACGGCAAATCCACCTTGATCGGCAGGCTGCTGTACGAATCGAAGATGATCTTCGATGACCAGCTGAGCGCGCTTGAGCGTGACTCCAAGAAGATCGGTACGCGCGGCGGTGAGCTGGATTTCGCGCTGCTGGTGGACGGGCTGGCGGCCGAGCGCGAGCAGGGCATCACCATCGATGTCGCCTACCGCTTCTTCTCCACCGAGCGCCGCAAGTTCATCGTCGCCGATACGCCCGGACATGAGCAGTACACGCGCAACATGGTGACGGGCGCCTCGACCGCAGATCTCGCGGTGATTCTCATCGATGCGCGCAAGGGCGTGCTCACGCAGACGCGCCGCCACAGCTTTCTTGTGCACCTGCTCGGCATCTCGCGCGTGGTGCTGGCGGTCAACAAGATGGACCTGGTGGGCTACGCGCGCGCGACCTTCGATACCATCGTGGCCGACTATCGCGCCTTCGCCGCGCGCATCGGCGTGAGCGAGATCACCGCGATCCCGCTCTCGGCGGTCTACGGTGACAACATCATCGCGCACGGTACGCACATGCGCTGGTACGACGGACCGACCCTCATCGAGCACCTGGAGAGCGTGCCGGTGGCTGATGCGGCGACCGGCAAGCCGTTCCGCCTGCCGGTGCAGTGGGTGAACCGGCCGCACGCGGACTTTCGTGGCTTTGCCGGGCAGATCGTCAGTGGCAGCGTGCAGCGCGGTGATCGCATCCGCGTGCTGCCGTCGGGCCGCGAGACCCACATCGCGCGCATCGTTACCGCCGGCGGCGACCTTGAGAGCGCGGTCGCCGGCCAATCGGTCACGGTGACGCTGGCCGCCGAGGTGGACGTGAGCCGCGGGGATGTGCTCGCCGCCAGCGCCGCCCCGCCGCAGGTGGCGAGCCAGTTCGAGGCGACCATCGTGTGGATGCACGAGGAGCCGATGTTGCAGGGCCGGGCGTACCTCATGAAGTCAGGGGCGCGCACCGTGACCGCCACGATTGCGCCGGTGAAGCACAAGATCAACGTCAACACGCTCGAGCAACTGCCCGCTGAGCGCCTCGAGCTCAACGATATCGGCGTGTGCGAGCTGGAGCTGGATCGGCCGATCCCGTTTGAGTCCTACGCGGACAACCGCGCGCTCGGGGGTTTCATCCTCATCGACCGCCTCACCCACGGCACCGTGGGGGCGGGCCTGATCAACTTTGCGCTGCGCCGCTCGCAGAACGTGCACTGGCAGGCGCTCGATGTGGACAAGCAGGTGCGCGCGCGCCAGAAGGGGCAACGCGCCTGCGTGTTGTGGCTCACGGGTCTTTCGGGCGCCGGCAAGTCAACGATCGCGAACCGTATCGAGAAACGACTCACCGCCCAGGGGCGGCACACGTATCTGCTCGATGGTGACAACGTCCGCCATGGCCTCAACAAGGATCTGGGTTTCACCGCCCAGGACCGCGTCGAGAACATTCGCCGCGTGGCAGAGGTGTCCAAACTCATGGTCGATGCCGGACTCATCGTGCTGGTATCGTTCATCTCCCCGTTTCGTTCCGAGCGACGCATGGCGCGCGAGCTGTTCGCTGCCCGGGAGTTCTTCGAGGTGTTCATCGACACGCCGCTCGCGGAAGCCGAACGGCGCGACGTGAAGGGTCTTTACAAGAAAGCGCGGCGCGGGGAACTGAAGAACTTCACCGGCATCGATTCCCCCTACGAGGCGCCCGAGCACGCGGAGATCCGCATCGACACCACCGCCATGGATGCGGATCAGGCGGCCGAGCACATCATCGGCTACCTGGAGAACCTCAAGATCACCGCGCCGCCATGAACGGCGGCGCGCAGGAGTTGCTCGCGCCGGTGACCGACATCGCGCGCCTCGCCGGTCGCGAGATTCTCGCGATCTACCGCTCGGGGGAGGCCGCAACCCGCTATAAGGCCGATACCTCGCCGCTCACGGTGGCGGACCTGCGTGCGCACCGGCTCATCGTCGATTCGCTGCTGCAGCTGACGCCCGAGATCCCGGTGCTGTCCGAGGAATCGGCTGCCATCCCCTTCGCGCAGCGCTCCGGCTGGGCGCGTTACTGGCTCGTCGATCCGCTCGATGGCACCAAGGAGTTCCTGTCGCGCAACGGCCAGTTCACCGTCAACATCGCCTTGATTGAAGGACACGCACCGACGCTCGGCGTGGTGCACGTACCGGTGACCGAGACGAGCTATCAGGGTTTGCCCGCAGTGGGAGCGTGGCGGCTGCACGCAGATGCGGGCGCGACGCCGATTCGCGTGAGCGCGCGCAGCGCCACGCCGGTGCGCGTGGTGGGGAGTCGCTCGCACCGCGGGGACTCTCTGGATGGGTTTCTGGCGCGCCTGGGTCCGTATGAGCTCTTGCCGGTGGGCAGTTCCTTGAAGTTCTGCATGGTCGCCGAGGGCGCCGCGGACGTGTACCCGCGGCTCGGACCCACGAGCGAATGGGACACGGGGGCTGCGCATGCGGTGGTGCTCGGAGCGGGGGGGCGCGTGAGCACGCTCGAGGGGATGCCGCTGCGCTATAACACCCGCGAAGAACTGCTGAATCCTTTCTTCGTGGTGTCCGGCCCGCAGGATCAGGACTGGCTCGCGCTGCTGCGCTAGCGATCATTTGCGTAATATTGAAGCCTGATTATAGCGAATCCTGCTTGCAACCGTGTAAAGCCGAGCTTAATCTCGCAATCCGGGCCGCGAATTGCTGTTGATCTCTCCCGCCGCCCACAGACCGCGGCCGAGCGCGCACACTCTCTATTATTGTCCCTCATTACCTATGACAGTTAGATCCCTGGGCTACGTGGTGGTGGAAACGGCGGATGTGGCCGCGTGGCGTAGGTTCGCGCTGGAGGTGCTCGGTCTCATGGAAGGGCCGCCGGGCACCGACGGCAGCGTACGGTTTCGGATCGACGAGCGGCCGTTCCGCATCGCGGTGGTGCCCGGTAAGAAGAACCGCTTCGTCAGCTGCGGCTGGGAATTTCGCGATGCGGCGGAACTGGACGCGATCATCGCGACGCTGCGACAGGCAAAAATCGAAGTACGCCCGGGCAGCGCCGCGGAAGCCGAGAATCGCGCCGTGCGGCAGATTGCGTTCTGCGCTGACCCCTGCGGCAATCAGCTTGAGCTCTTTCACGGACGCACCTACGACTACGCGCCGTTCGCCTCGCCGCGAGGTCTGAGCGGGTTCGTCGCCGGGGAACTGGGCATGGGACACGCGGTGCTGCCCGCGCCGCAGCTGGCCGCCGCGCACGAGTTCTATCAGCGCCTCGGCTTCGCCGACACGGACGAAATGTGGCTCGCGATGAGCCCCAACCCGAGCGACCCCAAACTCGGCATCCATTTCATGCACGCCGCCTGCCGCCGCCATCACAGTCTCGCCCTGGCGGGCATGCCGGCGCCCTCGGGCTGCGTGCACATCATGCTCGAGGCGCGCTCGCTCGATGATGTGGGGTATGCGCTGGACCGTTGCCTGGCGAGCGGCGCGCACATCTCCTCCTCGCTCGGCAAGCATTCCAACGACTTCATGGTGTCCTTTTACGTGCAGACGCCCGGGGGGTTTGATCTGGAGTTCGGCTGCCACGGCCTGCAGCCGGACTGGAGCAGCTGGGTGCCGACCCAGAGCCTCATCGGGGATCTGTGGGGACACCGCTGGTCCCCGCCGCCGCCGTCCTGAAGCCACCGGCAATGCTGGACAAGACGCTCACGGCTGCCGCGGTGGTCGCTGCCCTGCGCGACGGCATGACGATCGGCATCGGTGGCTGGGGGCCGCGGCGCAAACCCATGCATCTGGTGCGCGAGATCCTGCGCTCCCCGCTCAAGGAGTTCACCCTCGTCGCCTACGGCGGCCCCGAGGTCGGCATGCTGTGTGCGGCGGGCAAGGTCCGGAAACTCATCTACGGCTTCGTCTCCCTCGATGCGATTCCCGTGGAACCCTGGTTCCGCCGTGCACGCGAGTCCGGCAGCATCGAGGCGCGCGAACTGGATGAGGGGCTGCTGCAATGGGGACTGCGCGCCGCGGCTATGCGGGTGCCGTTCCTGCCAACCCGCGTTGGCCTGGCCACCGATGTCATGACCATGAATCCGGAGTTTCGCACGGTGCGTTCGCCTTACGCGGACGCGGAGCTGCTGCTGGCGATGCCGGCGCTGCATCTGGACGTGGCACTGCTGCACGTCGATCGCGCTGATCGGCTCGGCAACGTGCAGACCCTGGGTCCGGATCCGTATTTCGATGAGCAGTTCGCCCGCGCCGCCGCGCGCTGCTACGTGAGCTGCGAGGAGCTGTGCGAGCGCATCGATCTGACCCACAGCGCACAGGCGCGTTACAACATCGTCGAGCGCAGCTACATCAGTGGTGTGGTGGCGGCCCCTTTCGGCGCCCACCCGACCTCCAACCCGCCAGCCTACGGCTGGGACATGGAGCATCTGAGGGCCTACTGTGCGCTCGCCGGCGAGAGTGGCGGCTGGCAGCGCTACTGCGCCGAGTTCATTGACCCGCCCGCGGCCGAATATCTCGGCCGCGTGGGCGGTGCCGCGCGCGTGGGCGCTCTGGCGCTGCCGGTGTTTTAAGGATGAGCGCGCAATTTACGCTCGCGGAACTGCTCATCGTCGCCGCCGCCGAGGCGTGGCGCGGCAACGGCGAGGTGCTCGCCTCGGGCGTCGGCGTCGTGCCGCGACTGGCCGCGAGTCTCGCCAAGCTGACGCACTCCCCCGAGCTCATGATCACCGATGCCGAAGCCTTCCTCGTCGAGGAGCCGGTGCCGCTCGGACCGCGCGGCGAGTATCGCCCGCGGCCCTCCGGTTACATGCCGTTCGCGCGCGTGTTCGACTGCGTCTGGGGCGGACGGCGTCACGTGATGATCGGACCGATCCAGATCGACCGCTTCGGACAGACCAACCTCTCCGGCATCGGTGCGCGCGAGAAGCCCAAGGTGCAGATGCTCGGCATGCGCGGGCTGCCCGGTAACAGCATCAGTCACCTGAACTCCATGTTCGTGCCCAATCACTCCCCGCGCGTGTTCGTGCCGGGCGAGGTCGATATCGTCGGCGGCGTGGGTTACAACCCGGCGCGCTGGCCTGCCGGGGCGAGTGATGCGCACGTGGACCTGCGCCTGATCGTCACGGACCTGTGCGTCCTGGACTTCGGCGGCGTAGCTCACGCCATCCGCGTGCGCTCGCTGCATCCGGGGGTCTCGCTCGCTGAGGTGCAGGCGGCGACCGGCTTCGCGCTCGAAGCGCCGGCCACGGCGGCGACGACCGCCGCGCCGAGCCCCGAGCAGCTGGAGATTATCCGGCGCCTGGATCCGCACGAGCTGCGCGCCGGCGTGCTCAAGGGCAATCCGCCCGGAACCGGCGTGCGCGGTTCCGCGTAAGGGGCTCATGGGCGACGCGCTAAATACGCTTCTGTGCCAGCGCCTCGGCTGCCGCTACCCGATCATCCAGACCGCCATGGGGTGGGTGGCGCGACCGGAGCTCGTCGGTGCCTCGTGCAATGCGGGGGCGTTCGGCTTCCTGGCCGCCGCTGTGTTGAGTCCGGAGGAAGTAGGGCCGGCGATCGACAAGGTACGCGCACTCACCACCGCCCCGTTCGGCGTCAACTTTCACATGTTTCAGCCCGGCGCCGAGCGCATCGTGCAGATTCTCATCGAGCGCAAGGTGACGGCGGTGAGTTTCGGGCGCGGACCGGATCGCAACATGATCGCGCGTTTCCGCGACGCGGGTATCGCCTGCGTGCCGACGGTCGGTGCGCTCAAGCACGCGCGCAAGATGGTCGAGCTCGGGGTCGACATGCTGGTCGTACAGGGCGGTGAGGGGGGTGGCCATACCGGCTCGGTGGCGAGCACGGTTCTGCTGCCGCAGGTGCTCGATGCGGTGAAGGTGCCGGTGATCGCGGCGGGCGGGTTCGCCGACGGCCGGGGCCTGGCCGCGGCGCTCGCCTACGGTGCGCAAGGCATCGCCATGGGCACGCGCTTCCTGATGACCCGCGACTGCCCGGTACCGCAGCCCACCAAGGAGCGCTACACGCGCGCCGGCACCGATGACATCGTGCTCACCACCAAGATCGACGGCCTGCCGCAGCGCATGATCCGCAACGAGACGCTCGCGCAGATCGAGAAGGCCGGTCGGCTGCGCATGCTGTGGCTGGCACTCTCGAGCGCCTGGCAGCTCAAGCGCCTGACCGGCGCCAGCATCACGGACCTTCTGGCGGCGGCCCGCAAGATGGGCCATGCGGGTGAGATGAGTTTAGCGCAGTCGTTGATGGCGGCGATCGCGCCGGTGATGTTCCAGCGCTCCATGATCGCTGGAGAACCGCAGCGCGGTTTGCTGGCGACCGGCATGGTCGCGGGCCGTCTTGCGGATCTGCCCAGTTGTGATGAACTGATCAGCAGCATCGTGCGCGAGGCGCGCGAACGCCTGGCGGCGCTCGGCGCGCCGCTCGTCGCCTAGCGCTTACGCCCAAAAGCGCCCGGGAGGGCTCGTGGCTATTCGCACAGACATACAGGATCACATCGGCGAGGTGGTGCTTGATCATCCGCCCGTCAACGCCCTCGACAGCAAGGCGTGGAACGCGCTCGCCGATGTCATCGGCAGCATCGGCACGCAGGCACAGGTGCGTTGCCTGCTCCTTCGCGGCGAGGGCAAGGGCTTTTGTGCCGGGGTCGATCTGAAGGAGATGCAGCAGCACCCGGAGCGCATCGTGGACCTGAATCGCGGCAACTTCCGCACGTTCCGCGCCGTGCGCGCTTGCGAAGTCCCCGTCGTCACCGCCGCGCACGGCTTCATCATCGGTGGCGGCATCGGCATCTGCGGAGCGAGCGACGTGGTCATCGCCGCCGATGATGCCTATTTCTCCTTGCCCGAGATTGACCGTGGCGCCATGGGCGGAGCTTCGCATCTTTCGCGCATGTTGCCGCTGCACAAGGTGCGCGCCGCATTCTTCACCGGCGGGCGCATCCCGGCGGCCGAGGCCTACCGCCTGGGAGCTGTCGAGCAGGTGGTGCCGGCGAAGAGTCTGCTGAAGGACGCGCGCGCCTTTGCCGCCGTCATTGCCGAGAAGAGCCGCCGCGCGCTGGTGCTGGCCAAGGAGGCCCTGAACGGCATCGAAGCGCGCGATGTGGATCGCGACTATCGCTTTGAGCAGGGCTTCACGCTCGAGATGTACTTGCACGAGGACTCGCAGAAAGCGCGCGATGCCTTCGTCAAGGACAAGAAGAGCGCGAAGTACTGAAAGCCCGCGTCCATGGCGCTTGATCTGCAGTTCACGCCCGCCCAGCAGCGCTTCCGCGCCGAGGTGCGCACCTGGATGGCGGCGCACGTACCGAAGACGCCGCTGAAGACGCTCGAGAGCGAGGCGGGGTTTGCGCAGCATCGCGAATGGGAGCGCACGCTCGCCCGCGGCAACTGGGGCATGATCAGCTGGCCGAAGGAATATGGCGGCCGCGGGGCTAACCTCATTGATTGGCTGATCTTCGAAGAAGAGTACTACCGCGCCAACGCGCCGCTGCGGGTCAACCAGAACGGCATCTTTTTGCTCGGGCCCACGCTCATGGAATACGGCACTGCCGCGCAGAAGGCGCGCTACCTGCCGGCAATGGCCGCCGGGGAAGAGATCTGGGCCCAGGCCTGGTCGGAACCGCAAGCAGGCTCCGATCTGGCCGCGTTGCGCGCGACCGCCGTGCGCGACGGTGACAGCTACGTGCTGCGCGGGCACAAGATCTGGTCCTCGCGCGCTGCGTTTGCAGACTGGGCCTTCGGCATCTTCCGCACCGATGCGCACTCGCAGCGCCACCACGGACTGAGCTTTGTGTTGGTACCGCTGCATCACCCGGGCGTGCGCGTGCGCGGCATCCGGCAGATCCACGGCGAGCCGGGGTTCGCGGAGATCTTTTTCGAAGACGCGCGCGTGCCCCTCGATCATCGCCTGGGCGAGGAGGGTGCGGGCTGGCAGATCGCCATGGCCACCGCAGGCTTTGAGCGCGGTCTGATGCTGCGCAGCCCGGCGCGCTTTCAGGTGGCCGCGCAGCGTCTGGTGCAGCTGTGGCGCGCGCGCGAGGCGCTGGCGGATCCGGCACTCATCGGACGCGTCGCGCAGGCGTGGATGGACGCGGAGGCGTATGCGCTCAATACCTACCGTACCGCGAGCCGCCTGCTCGCCGGCGGCGCGATCGGCGTTGAGGCGAGTCTCAACAAGATCTTCTGGTCGGAGCTGGACCTCGACCTGCATCGCACCGCCATGACGCTGCTCGGCGCGCAGGCGGAGCTTTTGCCGCTGGCCGGCGAGGGCACGGAGTCGGATGCGTGGCTCGAGGGCTTCCTGTTCTCGCTCGCCGGCCCCATCTATGCCGGGACCAACGAGATTCAGCGCAATCTGATCGCCGAGCGGCTGCTTAACTTACCGCGCGGCTAGGGCCTGGCATGGACTTCACCTTCAGCGAAGAGCAGCGAATGATGGCCGCGGCCTTGC